>CAXGXG010000263.1:0-2791 GCA_964013525.1 uncultured Alphaproteobacteria bacterium
TGCCCTGCTATAGGCTGATGGATTTTTTATCGCGGCGTATCCCTTTGGCAATCCGGGCTTCATAGGCTTGGATTTCATGCGGTGTACACTGACCCGGCTGACGCAAAGATGCCGGTGGGGCAATCATTTGTTCAGGCCGCAGTGTTTTTTCGCGGGTCACAGAATTGATCAATGCATAGCGTGCAATACGGGCAAAAGCATTGCTGTGATCCTGATTGGTTGTATAGTGCGGCAGCTCGTGATGGCTAGCACGCACCCACCATTTTGGAAACAGGTGATTGATGTTGCGCTTTTCAACCTTGCCATCTTTGCCTGTTTTTTCTTCCCACAGGTCTTTTTGTACAGGCGCAGAAATATAAAGGCTGCGCTTGGACAGGGATTTGATTGTCAGCTTTTGTGCATAGGCCGCGAACAGCTCGCCCACTGACCACCAGATGCGGCGTTTATGATTGCTGATCCGGTCATTGGTTGCCACCATACAAATTGAACTGTATCGATCCTGTTCCTGCATAGGACGTGATACGGCCCCCAGGCTGATCTGGTGAATGCGCGACATCAACAATTTTGATTGACGATCAGTATAACCCAATTCCCGCATGCGCGCGCGGCTGGCATTGTAAACCTCCTGCGCAAAGACTGAGCCATAGCTATAAGCCAACAATGTCAGGTTGTTAAATGCCCTCTGCGTTTCGGCAATGGGTTTATTCTCACCCGCGATAATCAGCTGCCCTTTTCGGTCAGGAGCCGCATGCGGGTTCATATGCGGCAGCAGAAAATCATCAACAAATTTACGCGCAGTTTTGGAAAAGTATCCTTGCGGGTTTGCATTGTAGGAAAATACACTCATAAAATTCTTGCGCTTGCTTTGATAGGACCAAGCCATGACATCCGTTTTTGCGCTCAGCCCCGGACCTGCGGAATCCAGCATCTCGTTCACATGCGAAAGGCTTCCAGAAACGAATTTCGGCTGCTTTACAGTTGTGGAAACACCGGTTAGGAAAATAACCGTTGGGCGTTCCAGTGTTACTTCCCCCGCGTTGACTTCAACCAGTGGCTCTTCAGATGATTTTGGGGCTTTGCGCCAAAGTGTGGACATTCTATAATTCCCATAGCTCGTGAATGCCCTTGAAAGTTTGAGGTGCATTCGATTTTATCAACCTTGAATTGCCATAACTTAAACCCGTCCGGAAATTATGTCAAGACCAGACGTTGGCGCATTTCACATGTTAGGAAACCACAAGATGAAGCTTCATTACCGACTTATTTATAAATTGATGCGCCTCTATTGGAAAGTCACAAAACCGATCACAATTGGCGTCCGCGCCATCATTACAAATAACGACAACGAGGTTTTGCTGGTAAAACACACCTATACCCATCAATGGTATCTGCCTGGCGGAGGCGTGAATAAGGGTGAGCACCTACTGGACGCGCTAAATCGTGAAATGGACGAAGAGCTTGGCCTTAAAATCCTGTATGAGCCAACACTCCTTGGCACCTACAGCAATTTTTACGAAGGAAAAAGTGATTACGTCTCTGTATTTGTAATAGATCAGTATGAAATCACCCCTAATAAAAATCGCGAGATTGAGGCATGGGAGATGTTTAGTGTCAATAAATTACCTAAATCAATATCCCCGGGGTCCCATAAACGCATACAGGAGTACTTAGACAAAAAGATCAAAGATTACAAATGGTAATACCCCTTTATAAATTGCGGATACGCTCTAATTTCCTTGTTACAGAAAACTTATTTTGCTAGACATTAAAATTACTAATTTATTATTACAAAAGATCGGTTCTATACATGGGTTTAGATGTTGAAAAGTTAGATTTCCACAGATGTGAAGATGAAAAAATTCACATTCCTGAATCCATACAAAGCTACGGCTATCTTTTTGTCCTTGACCCTAAAACCGGTATTATTGAAGTTATCAGCGAAAATGCAAAAACCCTTCTGCCAGACTTTGATGTTATAGGTGAAAACTTCTTTGATTTGCTTGATAAGGAAAACGAAGACTACGATTTCTTCTATGGCACTTATGAGCGCGCAAAAAATCAAAAGACCCGCCTGCCTATCCGTATCAAGTTTAAAAAAGGCATTACGGATGAGGCCAGCGAAAATGGTTTTTTCTCGGTCCTTTTTGATAGTGACGATAAAATCGTCGTTGAGTTAGAGCCTGCGGCCAAATTCCGCGAAACCTACTCCGCCATGCATTACATTAAACTCTATGCTATGAGCGTTGCGCCCAAGTTCAAAACTTATGAGAGTTTGGACAGTATGGCGCAGGAGATTGTGAATACCATCAAATACATCACGGATATGGAACGGGTAGTTTTATATAAGTTTAACGAAGACCGCTCCGGACGTGTCATTGCAGAAGCCAAGGTTGATGATATTGAATCCTATCTGGGCTTGTATTATCCGGCCTCTGACATACCACCGCAAGCGCGTGAGCTTTACAAGAAAAACTGGGTTCGCCTGATGCCTAATGTGGATTTAGAACCTTCCAAGTTGATCCCATCGGTTGATGAAGCCGGTCGCGAGCCGCTGGATATGACACATTCGCTCCTGCGCAGCCTCTCACCAATTCATCGTCAGTATGTAAAAAACCAAGGTTTGCGTGCGTCTTTTTCAATGTCGCTGGTAACCCATGATGAATTGTGGGGGATGATTTCATGTCACAGCCGCGATCCGGTATATATTCCGCAAAACGTGCGCCTGCAATGCGAGAACCTAAGTCAGCTTTTTAGCTGGCACCTCTATGCCAAGGAAGAAGAGCTTTATATT
>CAXGXG010000264.1:0-2782 GCA_964013525.1 uncultured Alphaproteobacteria bacterium
GCGAATAATGCCGCGGCGGGAAGATCCGCTTTTCTTGGCAATATCGCGTTCCAATTCCGAAATATAACGCTCCAGCGCCACAGTATTGCTCTGGCTGTAGGTGGTTGATCCGTATCCATGCAAGCTGACGGTCACTTCCTGCGTACCGGTCAATAAACGGTGGCGTGCTTCCTTGGCTTGTACCAAGCGACTTTGCAATTCCAGCAATGTGTCGGTCATAAGAGATACTCCTTATAAATACGGATCGTCAGCCTTGATTACCTTACGTTGTGGCACTCTCGGCTTTTGACTGGGCGTTTGTTTTGGTTGTTCTGGCGTTACTGTAACGACAGGCACGGGCATTTCTACGCCTTTGGTTGGAATAATGACTTCTTGTCCGAGGCTTTTTTCCAAAGCCCGCCATTTATAATCGGACATGCGATCCAGCCCATAAATGCTGGCCGCTGCCCGCGCATACACACGGCAATCCAAGGCTTCGTTATTACGGCTCGGGTCTTTCTCCCAGACATGTTTCGGAAAACCGCGCACCACGCGGGTGATGCAACGCTCAGCCGTCAGCTGTTTGAAAAACTCCTCGCCATATTGCGGGAAGTGGCAACTTCCGGGCGGATACGCTACGCCATCGTCCAAATCTTTATCGGTTGGCCATTCCAGTTTGAGCCAGCGGTAAAGCTCCATCTTCGCCACGGGGCCAGAGACGTTCCAAACCCGAAGTCCACGGCGTTTTCCGCCCGTATCGGCTTTGGACACGCTCAAGATGAGCGCCGTATCACGTTCCTGTCCCTTAATGGCCACCACGGTGCGCGGTTGGCTGGCGCGTGCGCCAGAACCGCCCCAAACGGCCTGTGGGTGCTGGCGCACAAAAGCGTAAACATCTTGCGTGGCATAACCGGAATCCACCGCCATCACCCGAATGGGCAAACTGTGGCCAGATTCATGTAGCCAATCACGATACAATACTTCGACCGCAAGGCGATCCCATGTATCTTGTCTTGCCGTGTCACCATCAATGATGATGTAATCCACCGACCAGTTCTGTTTATTGCGACCCCAAGCCACTACCTCACATTCAAGACGGTCTTTTTGCACATCCACACCAGCGGTGAGGAATAAACCGCCCATCGGCACAATGCCTTGGCTGTATTTCTCACGGCGTTCATAAATGCGCTGCCATTCCGGCGCTTCGGATGATTCCTCGTAAGGTTCACCCAGCACCGTATTAACAAAACCCTTCATGAGATCGGGATTGCGTTTGGCTTCTTCAAACAGCGTTGCCGCATCCGACCAGCTAAACCAACCCACGGGGCTATAGAGCGATGACAGGTGATAGCCAACCGTACCATCCACACTTTCAGCCGTTGCCCGCCATTCACCTTTAGAAAGCAGCAAAGTTTTCTCATGATTATGCATGAGATGACCGCAAGATTCACAAGCGTATTTAGCGTCTTCTGGTTCGCCCTCAGGCCAGCGCAGTTGCGTAAATCGCAAATGCTGGTAATGGCCACATGATGTGCAAGGAACAAAAAAATAGCGCTGATCGCTTTTTTCAAACTCACGCTGAACACGGGATATTCCTTTCACTGTTGGCGTACTCACCATAAAAATCTTACGGCGCAGGCGGAATGTTGCGCTTCGGCGTTCTGCCAGCAGGATCGGATCACCTTCGCCGCCAACGTCCCCGGGATACGCATCAATCTCATCCATAAACAAATAACGCGCAGGCATGGAACGCAAACCCGCCGCCGAATTTGCACCCGTCATAATCAGCAAGCCACCGTCAAATTCTTTGCTCAGGATCGTATTGCCACTATCTCGCTCACGGGCAGGCTTTACACGTTCCCGCAGTTCAGGCGTTTCTTGCAGTAATGGCTCAATCCGCTGCTTGGAATTACGCTTGGCAAGCTCCACGGTTGGTGATACAGCCATCATCGGCCCCGGCGCCATATGGATGATATAGCCAATCCAGTTATTACCGGCTTCTGTCCCGCCAACCTGTGCGCCTTTCATAAACACAATGCGCTGTGCGGGCGAGCTGGTGGAAAGCTGGTTCATCACCTCCTTAAGGTACGGTGTGCGGGCGGTTTTCCATTCCCCGGGTTCGGCTGCGGATTTGCCGGATAAAAGGCGATATTTATCAGCCCAATCGGCCACATCATAATGCGGTTCGGGGGTGAAGCTTTTGAGGTAGACGTTTTGAACAAATGCTGCGTCATACTCAATCGAAATTGAGTTTTCCCTCTCCAATGTCATTTAAATGCTCCCTCACATAGCGCTCTAACGCCTGATGAAGAGCGTGTTCGTCAATGCCAAGTTCAGCAGCCATCAAGGCCGACACACGCGCAGGCCAATTCAGCCAGCTATCCCGAACCTGCCGCCCCAGGCGATAGACTTGCGTTTTCACCATGTCTTTGTTGATGAGCTGTCCTTTCTTTTCCTGCAGGGAAAGTTGTGTCAGCTGCGCCTTATAAAGCTCATGCGCGGTTTTGATTTTGGTAAAAGATGGTTTGCCATTGGCGGCGGGCATATTCTCCGTCATTACCGGCAATCCCGTATTGATTTTGGCTTCATCGGTATTTTCTTTCCATTCACGATCTGCGCGTTCCACATCGATTGTGCCATCTTCATTCGGCGTGATCCGCCCAGAACTAATGGCCTTACGCACCGCGCCCTCGGTCACACCGCGCAGCGTGGCGTATTTCCTGATTGAAAGTCCCATATTCTCTCACTTTTTAAGGATTATTGACTTGATAAGCGTCCCTATTGAAGCGTTCATGGACATCAC
>CAXGXG010000265.1:0-2781 GCA_964013525.1 uncultured Alphaproteobacteria bacterium
CCGCACCGCCGATATCGCCCTGCAATACGTTGTTGGCCGCGTACAAAGGTGAACGCAAGTTATTCAAAAAGTTTCCAACCGCCTGCTTGGCAAAACCGGGTAAAACCGCGTTGTACCCCTTTGCGAGGGGATCAAGCAGAACCATGTCAACCGCGTTGTTGAATTTCAGGATACCGCGGTTCATCGGCTCCAGCGGATCTGCAATTGTTGTGTTCAAAGATGCGCGCTCTCCTTGCGCAGCACAACCTGTTAAAGCCACAACCATCATGATTACGGCCAAAGGCTTTGCCAGTCTCTTAAGTTTATACGTCATCTTTCAAAAATCCCTTATTCTGCAGACAATATCCTACTGGATTTTGTCTTTAAATACCATTAACCATCTTCCAACTGCAAAATGACCGAAGTGCCCAGTAAAATACTGACCAATGTGGGCGTCCATGCGGCTAAAAACACGGGTATTTTCTGCGAAATCCCAAAGGCTTGCAAGGCCGAATCGCTGAAAAACACAAAAAAACCAATAAACACGCCGGAAAGCACCAATAATGTCGTCCCTCCCTGCCTTTGGGGGCGAAGGGAAACGGCAGCGGCGAGCAGCACCATTGCGGCAAAGAAAAATGGCCTTGCCAGTAAAGAATGCCAATAGACCTCTAATCGTTCCGTCGAAAACCCGGTTTCTTCAAGCGTATCAATAAAATTTCGAACCTCCCAAAATGAAATCACTTCAACGGTTGTAAATGTGTCGACAATATCCTGCGGTGTCAAATCCGTGGGGTATAGGTACTCGGCCTGACGAACGGGACGCGGGCCTTGGCGGAAGATCGAAACATCACGGAGCTGCCAGTTCTCGTTTGCCAGCTGGCCCTCTTTTGCCTGAATGCGGCGGATCAGCTTATTGTCTTCACTCATTTCAAGAATGACCAGGTTTTTCATGGTCCAATTATCGGCATTTAATCCCTTGGCATTCAAAAGGGCATAACCATCAGATGCGTTTTGTCGCAGCCATAAACCGTTTTCGGAAATGCTGACCAGTTTGCTGGTTTTTTCAAATAAAATATCTTCCTGCTGCTCATACTTTTTTAGCAGGACGGCTGACAGGGGATTGATCACTGCCGTTGCAAAAATGCCAAGGCAAAGTGCGGTGATCAGCATAGGGACTGTAAATTGCAAAGCAGACGTACCCATCGCACGCATGACGGTCAGCTCGCTGGTTTTGTTCAGTCGCCAGAACGTGAACATCGCGCTGAATAAGACGGCAAAGGGAAGGATAACCTGTCCCACCTCGGGAAGTTTATAAAGGCCAAGGGCCATCACATCAAAAAAGCCGGCATTGTGATCGGCGCCACGGTTTAGCAATTCAATAAAGTCGAACACATAGACGATAAACAGCAAAATCAGTAACAAAAACACAAAATGGGCAAGGAAACTGCGACTGATGTAACGGGGGAGAACTGAGAAGAAATTCATACGGGCCTCACCGGGCGTGAAAACAGGCGTCGGCGTAAACGCTCGCCAGAAGGGGATATGAAATAAATACTGACGACAATGGGCAGCATGACGATATAATAATAGGCATAAACATAGGCAAATGTCTCAGCCATCAGGTTAGATAAAGCAATAAACAGGCTTTGCAAGATGACCACAAGCCCTGCCGCTGCCAAGATTCGACGTGTTTGTCCGCGACGGTTAAAGCTTCCGTAGAGTAGGGCGGCAAGCGCCATAAAAACAAAGCTGAAAACGCTGATAGCCGCCCCGATCCTGCGGTGAATTTCGGCTGAAACCATTTTTGCAAATTCAGGATTTTTTGCAGTCCTGTCGGTAAACAAAAGTTCAAGCATCGTATATTCGTCTGTACCACGGGCGCGCCGGTTCACTACACTGCGCCTGTTCTGGATTTCAAGCGTGTATTCTTCAAACTGCAGGACATCCAGATTGCCAGTCTCAGAATTCAGGCTTTGTCGTGTTCCATTGTAAACAATCAGTTCCGTCGTATCTTCATCGGTTGATGTGATGTCCCCACGATCGGCGATAATTGTTACTTCACTGTCACCATTGTCGGGCGCGTTATGGATGACCAGGCCCGAGAGTGTTCCGCCTGCGCCGCGTTCATCGACATAGATCATTGTTCCGTCATCAATATTGTTAAAAACACCCTCCCGCAGCAAGAAGCTGGCATATTCGGTCTTTAGACCGCTGCGTAAGACTTCCAATCGATTGTGCGAGGTCGGCGTTGCCCAAGTCGTTAAAAAAGCCATACAGACAAAGCCGATCACTGCCAGCCACAAGGCCGGCATCATCAGACTCTTCTGATCAAAGCCGGCAGCACGCAGGATCACCATCTCGTTTTCAGTGGTCATTTTGCTGTAGATAAAGATGACAGCCGTTACAATAGCCAGCGGCAGGACAACCTCAAGAAAGCGGGGAATGGCCAATGCCATAAGGTGAAAAAAAATGCCGGGCGGCGCGCCGGTTTCAATGATCAATTCCAGAAACCTTAAAGATTGCGTCAGCATGACAAGGACAGTCAGAACGCAGGTTACAAAAACGGTCACGTATAAAAGGTGTTTCAGAATGTATCTCAGAATAACCATAGTTGTATTTCAATGCGCTTCGCTTATACTTTATTCCAAATGAGATTAGCGCAAACACAGGGAGTTATCCATGCTGAATATCAATTTTTCCAAAACCTTGCCCAAATCTGCCAAGGTTCATGTTGTCCTGACGGACGCAGGTAAAAAACTTTCCAAATCTGCCGGTGCCGTTGACAAAGACAGCGGCGGAGCA
>CAXGXG010000266.1:0-2779 GCA_964013525.1 uncultured Alphaproteobacteria bacterium
CTGTTGGATCCATCAATGCGAACGCACCGAATGGGCCTATGAATAAACTGGTTTTACTGGCTGCCTTGCTGAAACTGGCAGAAAATAGATTGCGTTTAAACAAAGCAAAATGGTTAAACGCCTCTGATGTCGACATTGTTTCTATGCGTGCAATATTCCCGTTGGCCATTTATCCCTGCCCTTCTGATTGTGTGCCCAATTGAGCCGCCAATGCTTTTTCCAGAAACATATCAATATCGCCATCTAAAACGGATTGGGATTGCGATGTTTCCGCATTTGTACGTAAGTCTTTGACCATTTGATACGGGTGCAACACATAACTGCGGATTTGATGCCCCCACCCGATATCGGTTTTTTCACCTTGCATTTCCGCCTTTTCAGCTTCCTGCTTTTGGCGCTCGATCTCATACAAGCGGGCTTTTAACATCTTCATCGCCGTGTCACGGTTTTGGTGTTGCGAGCGCCCACTTTGACACGCAGCCACGGCACCTGTCGGAATATGTGTAATGCGAACGGCACTGTCGGTTTTGTTCACGTGCTGACCACCCTTACCACTGGCGCGATAGGTATCTACACGCAAATCTTTCTCGTCAATATCAATTTCGATGGTATCGTCAACCACAGGTGACACGGCCACTGATGCAAAGCTGGTATGGCGCCTTGCATTCGAATCATAAGGGGATATGCGCACCAGACGGTGTACGCCACCCTCGGTTTTTAACCAACCAAACGCATTGTCGCCTTTGATCTCGACAGTCGCAGACTTGATGCCCGCTTCTTCGCCATCGCTCATCTCTAGGATATCTGTTTTATAACCATGCTGCTCCGCCCAACGCAAATACATGCGCAGCAGCATGGATGCCCAATCGCATGCTTCGGTTCCGCCTGCGCCGGAATTGACCTCCAGATAGGCGTCATTTCCGTCAACCTCGCCTGACAAGAGGCTTTCCAGTTGTTGTTTGTCGACTTTGGTTTTCAGATTTAGAAGTATGTTTTCCGCTTCTGTAATCAGATCCTGATCGTCTTCCATCTCGGCAAGTTCGATCATCTCACTTTGCTCAGATAGCGTACGTTCAATTTGACGGACGTTAGAAATACGATTATCAAGCCGCGTGCGCTCTTTCATGATTGTCTGCGCCCGGCCTGGGTCGTTCCACAGCTCCGGGTCTTCAGACAAAGCATTCAGCTCTTCAAGGCGTTTTACAGCGACATCCCAGTCAAAGATGCCTCCTCAGTAGAATGAGACCTTGCTCGATCTCGTCCACTGCAGTTTGAATTTCAGCACGCATGGCTTGATATCCGTATTATAGAATTATTGGTTCTTTCATGCGGCCTGTGCCAGATCGCCTTCAGATACAATGTGTTCTTTGATTTCTGCAACTGTTTCCTCGCCGGCAACTTCGTTGATCACCATAACGTGACTGGAAGATGTGGCTGTCAGAGTTTGTGCTTCGTTCAATAGAACCATTGGCTTTTCCAGTTCAACAAATGCATCCATAATGCGGGCTGTATGCGCATTTTCAGACAAACGTGAAATGGATTGTTCACCGCCGATTACGATTACTGCGTCAAAATCAGAACCCAAAACTTCGTCAATCTGTTGATCAACAGGGAAAGTCAGACCCCATTCTTCGCCGTTAAAGCCGTTTACCAAATTCTTTTCGCTGCTGACAACGGTCACCTCAGCGCCGTCGTTCATGAATTCACGCTGCATTGTGATAAAGTTTGCCTGATTGAAACCATTGGCAACCAATAGCATGATTTTTGTTCCTGTCATATCTGTCATATGGGAGTCCTTTCTTCGATTCTTTTTGTTTTTAAATTGTACGAGTGTACCGTGAACCCGCATAGACACTACCGCCCTGCGAGCCGGCCTAAGCCGAAAATAACTTTACACGCCTCTTGATGTATATATACATAATCAAGGAGTCGGCGAAAAGCAAGGAATTTCTCTTAAAACTTTTGAAACTTTCTGAAAAATATTTTGTTTTTATAAAGCAAAACATATAGAGTTATGGACACAGTGAATCATTATTTAGAATGATAAAAACCCGATGGGAGACCACATAAAATGAGATTTTTGAAAAACCTAGCCATGGGCCTTTCTGTTATTGGCCTTGCCGCTTGTGTAGGCGCACAAACAAATGCAGAGATTTCTGCCTTGAACAGCGCAAATGCTACAGGTACACCCTTTACCAAATACCTGACGACAGAATACCGCACCTATTCAAACAATGAATATTATAACGAAAAAGATTTCGTTGACGGTATTCACTTCGGACGTAAAGGCCTTGCCGCATCCACGGGTGAAACCGTAATGCCCGAGCCGACCGAAGACTGGAACCTGAGCCAGGCACATTACCTGGAATTGGGCGAAGCGCGCGAAATGCTGGTGACCGTTCTTGAAAACGGCGCACGTGAACTGGCTGCTGACAAGGCCGCCGCGGCACAAGCCCGCTTTGATTGCTGGGTCGAAGAACAGGAAGAAAACTGGAATGCAGATGACCTGCGTTGCGAACGTGAATTCTATGCCTTGTTGAATGACTTGCAATCTATGGTGAAGCCACCGGCCCCACCTGTTGCCGAAGCCTTCCCCGAGCCGATTGAACCCATCGCAGCGCCTGAGCCTGTTCAGATTGAAGAAGCCTTGTTCATCGTCTTCTTTGACTGGGACAAGTCAAACCTGACAAGTGGTGCGGATGAAGTGATTACAGCAACAGTAGCTGAAATTCGTAACCGCAACGATATCAACCAGATCATCGTTACCGGACACACAGAT
>CAXGXG010000267.1:0-2767 GCA_964013525.1 uncultured Alphaproteobacteria bacterium
ATCTTCAATACCATGTTTGCCACCCTCGCGACCAAAGCCGGATTCTTTAACGCCACCAAACGGTGCCTGCGGCAATGATAGCAGACTGGAATTCACACCGACCATTCCATATTCCAAACGCTCGGGAACTTGCCAGGAACGTTTAAGGTCATTGGTGTAAATATAGGCGGCCAGCCCATATTGCGTATCGTTGGCTTTTTCAATGACCTCATCGGTATCATCAAATTTGTAAATAGCAGCAACGGGCCCGAAAATTTCTTCCTTAAAAATTCGCATTTGCGGTGTCACATCCGTAATGACAGTGGGTTGAAAATATTGCTTGCCAATGTCATTCAGGCGATCGCCGCCGCAATGCAGCTTGGCACCTCCATCCAACGCGTCTTTTAACAGTTCTTCAGCCTTCTCAAGACCGTCCATATTGATCATCGGACCAATATCGGTTTTTTCATCCATACCATTGCCGACATTCAAGGCTTTGGTTTTCTCAACCATCTTCTCCAAAAACTGATCATATATATCCGCATGGACAAAAATGCGGTTTGCACAGATACACGTTTGGCCGGCATTACGAAACTTAGATGTCACGGCGCCTTCAGCGGCCTTTTCAATGTCCGCATCTTCAAAAATGATAAACGGAGCATTGCCACCCAGCTCCAGCGAAACTTTCTTGACTGTGTCTGCACATTGCGCCATCAGCGTTTTGCCCACCTTGGTCGAGCCTGTAAAGCTAAACTTTTTCACGCGTGGGTCATCTGTCAAAACCTTTCCAATTGTCTTGGCATCACCTGTAACAATATTAAATACACCTTTTGGGATCCCTGCTTTTTCCGCCAGATGCGCCAGCGCAATCGCAGACAGCGGTGTGGCTTCGGACGGTTTAATAATAACCGTGCAACCGGCACCCAGCGCGGGCGCCGCCTTGCGTGTAATCATTGATGATGGAAAATTCCATGGTGTGATCATGGCGCAGACACCAACAGGCTGTTTAATTACCACAATACGTTGGGCAGAATTTTGTGACGGGATTTCATCGCCGTACAAACGCCGGCCTTCTTCGGCATACCATTTTATAAAACCTGCGCCATTCTGGATTTCACCCTTGGCTTCTTTTAGGGGCTTTCCCTGTTCCATCGTCAGGATTTCGGCCAGATCATCCGTATGATCCATAATCAACTGATACCATTTTTCCAAAATCTTTTGCCGTTCGGTTGCCAGCATCCCCTTCCATTCCGGGAGGGCTTTCTCTGCCGCGTCAATGGCACTTTTGGCATCCGACTTGCCCAGATCGGGCAGGCTTGCTATTTTTTCCTGTGTTGCAGGGTTTATAAGATCGAAGGTTTTACCATCCCCGGCATCCGTCCATTGGCCATTCACATATGATTTTTTTGGAAAGTCATTCAGCATATCAGCGTCCGTTTCTAAAGTTTTAATCCCTCAAGTATTCTACTAATAAGCAGAAAGAGTATAAAGTTCATTTCATTTTTTCCTCAGTCTGTTATAAAAGCGTCTGAAAAGAATAAAAAGAATGACGGTTACAACATGACCTCACCAGAAGCGATCAATTTTGCCCTGTCCTACCCCTATGAGCGTCCAAAGGATGATTTCATATATATCAACGGACACAGCTATAAGCTTTCAGATCGCGACGGGCACGATATCAACGATTGGCGCGTTCAGACCGGCAGCGGCAAAAAGCGCATTGCCGATTTGATAGCAAAAACCCATTACGAGACGGACTTTTCCGCACTGATCCCTGTGATTGCCGTTGGGTCAAACGGGTCGCCTGTGCAATTGCGCCGCAAATTCTATACCAAGCATGATACAATGATTCCTACATTGATGATGACATTGGAAAACTGGACGGCAACATACTGCCGTTTCATCAGCGGATATGGGGCTGTGCCTGCCACGATTACACGCCACGATGGTTGCCAGAGCATCCTGCCGGTAAACTTTGTTGATGCAGCTACCTTTAAACTTTTGAACAACAGTGAAGGCTTGGGCGAGTTTTATAATCTGTTGGAAATTGACACACGTGATTTGACCCACCCTGAATTTAAAACCTTCGATACAATCTATGCCTACAAGGCTTTGGATGAAGGGTTTAATTTCCGTCTGGATGGATTTGAAGTCATAGGATGCGATTTACCGACATATACACAATGGGAAATGCAGCAGCACATCATTGATTCCATGAAATTGGATACGGATGTCGTCAGTTTTATTATTGCCAATATCGAAGATGCGGATCGCCGCCATATGATCGGCGATAAAATGAAAAAAATCTAATTCAGCTTAGCCGTTTTTGGCCGCTATTATCTGCGCGGTGGTTTGGGTTTGTTCTTATATAAGCGCTTGTAATCATCGCGCGACAATGTCTTTAAGCTTTCGACCTGTTCTTCCAAGCCCCATTTAGAGACTTCGTCTTTATTCATCAGAATTTTATAGGGAATATTGCCATGGCAGGTGACATTCTGGCGCACTTCCAACATTCTGGCTTTGATACGCTCTTTGCGTTTGAGGGAAGATAAAAGTTCTGAGCGCGTCATGTCAGCTTCTTGATCAGCAATTTTTAAAATTTCTTCCTGAAGGGCAATCATCGTAATTACGTCTTTGGCCTTGCCAACAACGTCCTGCCCGGCAAAATTTTTCATTTGAATAGGCGTATTCTTCTGCTTTTTCAAGCGATAGACATCAGCTGTCAGACCTGCGCCTGTCATTCCGACAACCGCACCCCCCGCCATAAAGATCGTTGTCACAATCGCGC
>CAXGXG010000268.1:0-2757 GCA_964013525.1 uncultured Alphaproteobacteria bacterium
ACATACGGGAAATGCGGCCAAATGAAAAGTTTAAACCGTCAAATATTGGCAGTTTTTCAGTACCGCTATGGGATCATTTTGGGATATACGGCTTTGGGCGTATTAAATTTTGCGCGCGTGGCCAAAAGGCCTTTGTAATTTTCAACCGCTGTTTCCAGCTCTGAAATGGCGGCTTCGGCGTTTTTGAAATCATCAGATTTTGCGCCGCTTGCCTCTTTTTGCGCGACCTCTTCTTCCAAACGGTCCAGTGCGTCCTTCAGATCCTTGTGAACATCGGGATATGTTGCTCCCATACTGCGACAGTCATAATTCAAAGTATGACCTGCGGCGTCAATACGCTGGTAAAGGTCTGAAAAATATTCGGAGTGGCGGGCCGTATTGTTAAAATCTTTCATCTTATCTCTCTCATTTAATCGCCATAACGTTTGATCACATGGCTTATGGTTGACGGGGCTTTCCCAAAATCTTCTTTGCTGTTTTTGTCGCGGGAGACGACTGTACCGTTTTACGTTTGGCGTGCGAATTCTGAACACGCTTTATTTGCTTATGCGATTTAAGCGCCGGCAGAATTTTAGCCATATTTTCAAATGCTCGTTTCACCGACTGTGACGCCTCTTCTATCTGAATTCCGTAATTGGAAAAAACCAATGACGAAAGTTCCTCGTCAAACAGGCGTGTTTCAATGGTATCAATCGCCCGCACCATTTCATCCAGCTTTTTCTGGCAGCCCTTCAGAAAATTATCATTTTCGGCGTTTTCAACCTGATCCAGATAATCCTGAACGGTTTCAAATTGATGGCGAAGCTCAAAAATATCTTTGGAAATTTTGTCCATCTTTTTAGCATCTTCGCACTGAAGTGTGGTTCCAAGTGTTTTCATCGGTTCGGTTCTCTTTTTCATGGCGGCTATATCCTCTAGCTTGATTCCTTTATACGTCTCGTCACGCATCATGTGTAGCACACGTGTCAGCTTGATGTCTTCTATGGATTGTATTGCGTTATCAGTCGCGCGCGTTAACTGAAACAAGGATTTTAAATCCTGATCAGCTTCCCGCAGCACAGCCCTCATATTGGAATGAAGTTCATAAGAGAAATCTGTATCAAACAATACGCTCTCAACCTCTTCCAGTTTTTGATTCAAATAATCAACGCGCGCATCCACACCGTTCATAAAGGGTTGATCTGTGAAATCCTCTTCATTGAGCCGTTCAGTCAGGCCTTCGACTGCCATCTTCACGTCAATCATTTTCAGGGAGAGTTGGGCCCGATAGTTTCCTGTCACGTTTTTAAGCCTGTTCAAGGCCTTGTTCCAATCTTGTTTCATATCGCGTCCATATTTGTTGTTATTTCATAGTAAAACACAGCCAACTTTATGTCAAACTGTATTCGGATCAATGATCTGTCCATCAAATGGAAATTCTTCATTGTTTCCAGCCTCAACCTCAATGATCCATATATCAGGGTCATTTGCCCCCATTGCACGCAGCATTTGATCTGCCTCGCGCTCATTTTGCTTTTGTCCCTGCAGGCGATCATACCATTTCATCACCCCATCCATATCACGCATTTGTGAAAAGACACGGCATTGGCCGTCCCTGCCGACCAATTTCAAGCAAACGATCCCGCGGCTATGGTCGCCCTTTTGCATAACATAAACAGGCATATTGGCAGCCTGACAGCGCCTGATGTTGGCATCAACAAAAAGATGTGTGGGCAGATTATCTTCCATTTCTAAAGGCTCTGCGGTTGGAGATTGGCATCCCCCTGCGGTTTAAAGCTGCGCTCCAACGGAAAGTCCAGATATACGCGTGTCCCCTCACCCTTTTGGGATTCAAGGATCAGTTCACCCCCGTGCAGTTCGACCATCGCACGCGCAAGGGGTAGCCCAAGGCCTGTTCCCTGCCCCCTGGATTTATGAGGATCGTGAATTTGGCCGAAAGGCTCAAGCACCTTGGCAATTTTGTTTTTGGGAATACCGCAGCCCTGATCCTCAACTGTGATGCGCAAATATTTGCGTTCGGGCATCGGCGCCGCACTCACTGTTACCATTTCACCGGCCTCTGAAAACTTAATAGCATTGGCAACGAGGTTGATCAGGATCTGGCGCAATAACCGTTGGTCAGCACGCAGACTGTGAACATTATCATCAACAAAGAAATTCAATTGGATTTTGGCACGGCTGGCACGTTCCGACATGATCATACGCACAGATTGGAATATCTGGCGCAGGTCCAGCTCGCTCTCGACCAAATCAATCTTGCCGGCTTCAATTTTGGACATATCCAAAACATCATTAATGATTTCCAATAAATGGCGGGAGCTGAAATGAATATCGCCCAGATATTCACGGTATTTTTCATTGCCGATCGGGCCAAATGTTTCATTTCGCATCATTTCGGTAAAACCGATGATGGCGTTTAGCGGGGTGCGCAATTCGTGGCTCATGTTCGCAAGGAAGGCAGACTTTGCTTTGTTCGAAGCATCAGACAGTTCCTTGGCATGGCGCAAGTTGCGGATCATATTCTTACGCTCTGTAATGTCCTTAATTGTGGAGACGATAAAACGCCGCTGTTGGCTTAGCTCTAACAAAACAGAACTGAGCCAGACATCGCGGATGTTACCATCATTGCGCAGGATTTGAATTTCGCGCGTCCCGCTTTTACCACGTTCAATGAATGCCGTGTGCAGCTTTTGCGAGATTTCACGGTCTTCGGGGGGCAGAAGCTGCGTAAACTCCTGATTAATCAGATCATCCGAC
>CAXGXG010000269.1:0-2756 GCA_964013525.1 uncultured Alphaproteobacteria bacterium
GTTGGCGTTTTCACCACGGGTTAAAGCGGCCCAAAAGCGAAAACTGTCAACTGATAGCCTCGCGCATTATATGACTTTGACGAGATGCGTCAAGCCCAATATCGCGATTTACTCATAAAACACGCGCTCATCGCGCATTTTCTTTACACTCAGGCCGCTGTATGGCCCTGTTCAGTGTTTTCTTCGTCCAGAATGGCAAACATCTGGACCGTTACATCGTCCATCGATTCGCGCCCGTCAACGGTACGCAATAAACCCGTTTCTTTATAGAATGGCAAGATTGGGGCTGTTTGATCATGATAGGCTTTCAATCTGGACTTCACAGTATCCGGCGTGTCGTCCGTACGGCGCTTGAAAGAATCAACCGCACCACAATTATCGCAGACGTTTTCAACATCAGGTCTCTTAAATTTGTCGTGGTACCCTTCCCCACATTTTGCACAGGTAAAGCGACCGCAAATGCGCTCAACCAGATCCTCTTCGTCAACTTCGATACGAATCACAGCGTCCAGCTTCTGGTCAATTGTCTCCAGCATCTTCTCTAAGGCTTTGGCTTGTGTCACAGTGCGTGGAAAACCATCGAGAATAAATCCTTTTTGACAATCAGGCAGCTGAAGACGACCTTGCAGCATTTCGATCATCATTTCATCAGGTACCAATTGACCGGAATCCAGAATCTTTTTCAGGTCATCACCCAGTTCACCACCCTTTTTAATGGTATCACGAAGCATATCGCCTGTGGAAAGCTGAACTGCGCCATATCGCTGTTGAATTTTGCGGGCCTGCGTTCCCTTGCCTGCACCTGGCGGGCCTATCAAGATCAGGTTAAGTCCCATGTGTCTATTCCTTATCGGTTCGAGTTCAAAGCCCGTTAGCCGCGCCGTCCGCGCAAGCGGGACTTCTTAATCAGTCCCTCATACTGGTGAGCAATCAAATGCGAATGAATTTGGGCAACCGTATCCATTGTCACAGTGACGACAATCAGCAAGCTTGTACCGCCAAAATAAAACGGCAACTGATATTTCGCCATGATGAATTCAGGCAACAAACAGATAAAGACCAAATATGCCGCCCCTATTGTTGTGATTCTTGTCAGTACGTAATCAATATATTGTGCCGTTTTCTCACCCGGACGAATACCTGGAATAAAACCACCATATTTACGCAGGTTTTCAGCCGTGTCTTTCGGGTTAAAGACGATCGCCGTATAGAAGAACGCAAAGAATGCAACCAAACCACCATAGAAAAGCATATAAAGCGGTTCGCCATGCTGAAGGTATCTGGCAATTGCATCAATCGTTTCATTGCCTTCACTGCCCATAAAACTGACCAGCGTCAACGGCAAGAACAAAAGTGAAGATGCAAAAATTGGCGGGATCACACCTGATGTGTTCAGTTTCAGCGGAATGTGAGAGGAATCGCCTCCATACATTTTATTGCCTTGCTGGCGTTTCGGATACTGAATGATCAAACGGCGTTGTGCACGCTCCATGAATACAATGAATGTAATGACCGCAATCACGAACAGGAAGATCATGAAGATGATAAAAGGAGCCAAAGCACCCTGGCGCCCCAGTTCAAGGGTTCCTGCAATTGCACGCGGCAATTCGGCAACAATCCCTGCAAAGATAATGAGCGAGATACCGTTACCCACACCTCGGGATGTAATCTGTTCACCCAACCACATCAGGAACATTGTACCACCCACAATGGTGATGATAATCGACATCTTGAAATAAAGGCCCGGGTTCATAGCAGCAAAACCACCTGTGGATGTTTCCACGTTTTCCAGCCAAACAGCCAAGCCATAGGCCTGTACTGCCGAGAGCAGAACTGTGAGATAGCGGGTATACTGGTTAATTTTCTTGCGGCCGCTTTCCCCCTCTTTTTTCATCTGTTCAAAAGATGGAACCATCGCTGTCATCAGCTGCATGATAATGGACGCCGAAATATAGGGCATGATGTTCAGGGTGAAAATGGACATTCGTGAAAATGCACCACCCGCAAACATGTTAAACATGTCCAACAAACCACCGGATTTTTGCGTGAAGATATCCGCCCAAGCCTGTGGATCAATCCCAGGAAGGGGCAAATACGTTCCCAAACGGTAAATAACCAATGCACCCAGTGTAAACCAGATACGCTTTTTCAGTTCTTCCGCCTTGGAAAAAGCACCAAAATTCAAATTGTTTGCAAATTGTTCTATACCCGTTGCCATTTCAGACCTTTTTCATGTTTTTGGATCACCGCCCAAGATAAGAGAGCCCCATTAAAAATGCAAATGTTTTATGCCCTTTAAAATGAACCGATGCCATATTAAAAAACCGCACCACAAGGTCATGTGCAATGTCGGGATGAATACCCCCCACCAGAGATAAGAATTGGGCGGACCCTTTAGCAGGTCATTCCGAATCATATTCATAAAAGCCAAAATAAAACCGGCCCCATCCTATTCGGTGAAGCCGGCTTTGATATAATGTTTCAGAGAAAAAAGAATTATTTAGATGCTTTTTTCTTTGTCTCTTTTTTCTTAGGTTCCGTTTTTTCAGGGTTCTTACGGCGTGTTTGTTTTACAAATTCAACGCTGCCACCTGCTTTTTCAACAGCTTCTTTTGCGGATTTAGATGCACCCGCAATTTTCAAGCTGACTTTAGATTTGATTTCACCACCACCGATCAAGCGAACACCGTCATAAGCTGAGCCAATAACGCCGCTTTTAACCAATGTATCTTCTGTGATATCACCTTTGCCGTCCA
>CAXGXG010000270.1:0-2753 GCA_964013525.1 uncultured Alphaproteobacteria bacterium
CGGGGCGGCTGTCCTGATTGTCATTCTGATCATTCAGTGCAAAAATCAGGCGGTTGGAAATATCATTAATATCGTGGATTTTTTCCCTGAGGATCGGCGTGTCCAGACTTTCAAAGCGTGAACGCGTTTCAGACTGCGCGCGCTGTACGGCGGCGTCTGCGGTTAGGCCCTCGTCAATCATGTTTATGATTTTGTCCTGCCAGGGTTTATCCTGCGCAAACATCCGATAGCTTTCCAGCATTTCCCGTATGCCCGTATCCATGGCATCATGTGTTTTGCCGATCAGGCTGTTGATCTTATCATCCAGATGATCGATAGCTTTTTGAAAACGGGCCTTTTCAACCGCAGGGTCATCCGCGATTACGTTTTTAACTGTCGGTTGCGGGCGATGAACAAAAGCTTGCGAGATCACAAGTCCGGGGCTAAACGTCTGGCCATGCAATTGCGTTGGTTTGCGCATCGGCTTGGAAATCAATGCCAGCTCATGGCGGCTGATGATATCTCCGGATGCGACAAATTCCGCCAGAACCATCGCCACAGTTTGCAGGAGTTCAACCCGTTGTTGCGCCAAGGCTTCATCACGGCTGGACTGAATGGACAAAATGCCGCGAATCTTTTGTTCCCTAACGATCGGAACAGCACAGAAACTGTCATACGGTTCCTCACCCGTTAACGGGCGGGGGGCAAAATTCGGATTTTTGGATGCATTGGCAATATTCAGCGGCGTGCCGTGTTGCGCAACATAGCCGACAATCCCCTCACCTGTCTTGAGGTGGGTTTTGTGGACAGCATCCGGATTTAAACCATGGGTCGCAAACAGCTCAAGCTCGTCATTGGATCGCATTAAATAGATTGAACAAACTTCAACATCAAACTGTGTTGCGGTTAACTTGCAAATCTCCGAAAGCTTGTCCTCCGCATGAATGGACGACGCCATAATGGATCGCAATTCTGATAACAACAGGGTTGCGCCAGAACTGTCTTTTAATGCTTTTTTATTCTGGGGTTGATTTTGTTTTGCGGGATCCGTCACGCATTCTGCTCCAAAACATCCTCGCGGTCCAAACCGTAGGCGGTATGAAGGGCGCGGATCGCCAATTCCAGATAATCCTTGTGGATCAAAACACTGATTTTAATCTCAGATGTTGAAATCAGCTGAATGTTGATGCCTTTTTCCGCAAGTGTTTTGAACATGGTTTGAGCCACGCCCGTATGGCTTTTCATACCAATACCAATCACCGAGACTTTGACAATTTCAGGGCTAAAAGCCACTTCAACCTTGTCTTCGTCCAGTTCGCTCCGGATTTTATTAAGAACGTCAAGTGCCTTGGCCAAATCCAGGCGTGGAACTGTAAAGGTCATATCCGTACTGCGACTATCGGGCGAGATATTCTGAACGATCATATCGACGTTAATATCCGCATCCGCCAGCGGCCCGAAGATATCAGCAGCAATCCCCGGGATGTCAGGAACGTTCCGAAGGGTGATTTTCGCATCATCGCGAGTATAGGTAATTCCGTTAACTACGTGTTTTTCCATGACTTCACTTTCATCTACCAATAATGTTCCGGGCAGTTCGCTTCCCAATGCCCCGTCAAAACTGGACAAGACTTGCAGGGGGACCTGCTCTTTCATTGCCATTTCCACAGAGCGTGTTTGCAAAACCTTTGCCCCCAAGGATGCCATTTCGAGCATCTCCTCATAAGAAACCTGCGGCAGTTTGCGCGCTTTGGGAGCTATGCGAGGGTCTGTAGTATAAACGCCGTCAACATCCGTATAGATATCACAGCGATCCGCCTTGAGCGCCGCGGCCAATGCCACAGCTGTGGTGTCCGATCCGCCGCGACCCAATGTTGTGACACGTCCCTGTTCATTAATGCCTTGAAAACCGGCAACAACCGCAATTTCGCCATCTAACAAGTTTTGCTTTAGCCCGGCAACATCAATCGCCTCAATCCGGGCGCGGGCATGTTTTTCATCTGTCCGTAGTGGAATTTGCCACCCCTGCCAGGATCTGGCCTTCATCCCGCGGGATTGCAACATCAGCGCCAGCAGTCCGGATGAAACCTGTTCACCCGTTGAAACAATGGAATCATATTCACGCGCGTCATGAACGGTGGTGACCTGATTACAATAGTCAATCAACTGGTTGGTAACCCCTGCCATGGCCGATACAACAACAGCAACCTTATGACCGTTTTCAACCTCGCGCATGATTTTGTCTGCCACATTTTCAATGGCCGGGATGTCCGCAACCGAAGTCCCCCCGAATTTTGCAACGATCAGTGACATGAAGCTTTCAACGCCCCTTGAATTTAGCTTAAGGTTTATCCTTTCAAAATACCTTTTGACAGCCCCCATAGCAAGGATAAGTTTGCTTTGCGGGAATCGCGCCAACCGTGATAAATTAGCGCTTGAACATATCCAGCGGCCAGGAGAAAGCCATGTCATCAGTCACAGTTGTCGGTTCCCAATGGGGTGACGAAGGAAAGGGCAAAATTGTCGACGTCTTGTCAGAACAGGCAGACGTTATTGTCCGCTTTCAGGGGGGCCACAATGCAGGTCACACTCTGGTGGTTGATGGCACAACATACAAATTGCACCTGCTGCCATCGGGAATTGTACGCCCCAACAAGATGTCAATTATCGGCAATGGTGTTGTAGTCGATCCGTGGGCGCTTCTCAAAGAAATTGAGACATTAAAAAATCAAAACATTCATGTCACCCCTGACGATCTTTTGATTGCCGGGAAT
>CAXGXG010000271.1:0-2745 GCA_964013525.1 uncultured Alphaproteobacteria bacterium
TAAAAACTGTTGTTCCTGTTGATGATCAGCCGATTATTATCAGCGAGACAGATGCAATTGTTGATGAAACCGGTCTGGGTGCAACATTGCAGGCAGGCGGACGCGTTACAGCTGATTTCGGTGGTGACTCAGCCGGTGCTTATTATCAAGCGACCGAGACTGGTTCTGCGGTTAACCCGGCAAGCTTTAGCGCTGGCGGTTCACTGGCAGGCGGGGCTCTGACATCACAAGGCGTGGCCATTACAGTTACGCTTGTTGGCAACACCTATTATGGTTCGGCCTCCGGACGTCAGGTGTTTGAGCTTCAGGTGAATTCGGATGGTTCCTACGCGTATCGCCAGTTTGATGCGATCGACCATGCCGATCCGAACAACCCGAATGATGTGATCAACCTGAACTTTGGCATTACAGCTGTTGATGGCGACGGCGATACTGCAAATGCAAATGTTACTGTATTTGTGCGTGATGATGCGGTTACTGCCAATGATGACTGTAACGACAACTTTATCAACGATGTTTATGCATTCGGTGATGTTATTACAGGTGAAAACGGTGGCGCAGGTGCGGCAGATGATACCAGCTATGATGTTTTGAACCAGATCACACAGATAAGCTTCAACGGTCAATCGGTTGACATCCCGTCTGAAGGACAGGTCCAAATCAATGGCGATCATGGTTACTTGCAAATCCGTGCCAACGGCGATTATGAATATTTTGTAACGAACCCGGGCGATGACAATGTTGATGTCTTTGAATACACGTTGACAGACGCTGACGGTGACTCTGACACGGCATTCCTGACGTTGGACAACAGCGGGGCAACTGTCTATACAGGCGGTGGCTCATCTTCCAGCTCCAGCAGCAGCTCGTCTTCGTCCAGCTCTTCTAGCGGCTCGTCGTCCAGCTCCAGCAGTTCATCGTCTTCGACATCTGAAAGCTCAAGCACATCAACGTCAAGCAGCTCGTCAACCTCAACTTCGGATTCGTCTTCGACGTCGAACTCGACAGTTACGGTTAACAACGACACGACCAATACCGTGATCGTGAACAGCAGCGAAGACACGACAACCAGCCTGGATATCTCAAACATCCTGAACGGGTATGACCCGCTAACAGACAGCTTGAGTGACTTTGCTACAGTTACAAATGATGATGGCGTTTCGAATGTCTGGATCGACTCAACCGGATCTGGTGGGAACTTTACCAACGTGGTAAGCGTGTTTAACAATGACAGTCTTTCCATTGATGATCTGATTGCCGATGCAAACCTTCAAGCGCAGGCAAATGGCTAATCTATCGTTTGCAATTCGATAGCATCTTGAATAGACTAAATTACAGTGAAACAAAAATGAGAGACTTTCTTTTAAAGTCTCTCGTTTTTATAGATAGGAATTAAAGGATGAGTACAGTGTTAAAAACATGCAAATATGCAATGATGGTCGCCGCGATGGCCCTTATGGTCCCAACAGGCGGGCTGAATGCTCAGCCGGCCGGCGATACCGACCTAAGCCTTCAGGAGGCCGTCGCCAAAGGCGTTTTGACAAACCCTGAATATGGTATTGTGGCCAACGACCGTCGCGCGGTTGACGAGGAATTGAATCAGGCAAAGGCGCTTTATTATCCTTCGATTGATTTCCTTGCAGATGCAGGTTTCGAACATACAGATACTGAACTGCTGGGCGAGGAAGATATGTTCCGTCGTCGTGCATCTTTGACATTAACGCAAATGCTGTTTGATGGTTTTGCCACCAAAAGCGAAGTTGAGCGTCAGCGCGCACGTGTATTATCAACATCTTCGCGCGTGAATGAGGTTGCAGAATTTACAGGCCTTGACATTACCGAGGCATTTTTGAACGTCTTGCGCCAGCGTGACCTTTTGGCCATCGCCCGCGCCAACGTACAGGATCATTTGCGCATCATGCAAACAATCGAAGACGGTGCTGAATCCGGAACAGTAACCATTGGTGACGTTGCCCAGGCCGAAGCCCGTTTGGCGCAGGCACGCGCAACAGAATCAGATACACGTCAGGAATTGCGCGAATCTGAATCCCAATTCCGCCGCGAAGTGGGGGATACACCTGAAAAGCTTATCTTTCCAGACGTTCCACGTGACCGCCTGAATCCTGATGTAGAAGAGGCCGTACGCATGGCATTGGCGCACAGCCCGACACTTGATATTTTTGAGGCTGATGTCTTGGTTGCGGATGCTGAATATGACGCAGCTGGCGCAAGCCTTTATCCGGAAATCGACCTGGAATTAAACGGCACAATCGGTGAAGATGTCAGTGGACAAGAAGGTGCCAATGAACGCGCTTCTGCGCTGGCCATCATGAACTGGAACCTTTACCGCGGTGGCGCCGATCTGGCCCGCCAACGTGAGTTTATTTATCGTAAGGCGATTGCCAAAGAACGCCGCGCTGATGCTGCGCGTCAGGTTGAACAGGATACTCGCGACACATGGGCGGGCATTATTGCCGCGAACGAGCGTGCGCAACAGTTCCTAAATCAGGCCGAGGCGAACGAGCAGGTGGTTCAGGTTTATCTGGATCAGTTCACATTGGACCGTCGTACGTTGCTTGATGTTTTGGATTCACAAAACGAATTGTTCGTATCACGCTCTGCAAACGTGAATGCGTTGTATACGGAAATCTTTGGTATGTACCGTCTGTTGGCGTTGCAAGGCCGCTTGTTGGATACACTGGGTGTTGCCGCGCCCCGTGAAAGCCATCCGGACCTGATGGGCCG
>CAXGXG010000272.1:0-2732 GCA_964013525.1 uncultured Alphaproteobacteria bacterium
AAAAAAATTGAAGATAAATCCTGATTGAAATCAAATCGATAGCAAAAATTTTCAATTAACCGCATCTTGGCTCTTTGACTTTTTGGGAATTGAATCTATTTCATTGGTAGATTCAGTGCCAAGAGGTTTTGCCAAGATGTTATCTTATTTTGCCCTATTCATGGTCGCAACGGCGGCCCTTCACTACAGTTTCGTGGTCACGGGTGGTCGGCGCTTTGCCGGTCACCAAATCCTTAAACAGCATGGAGTTGAAACAACAGCCATTGCTGCTTAATCTCCTATCACACTGTACTCCGTGATCACGGGGGCCGGTTGCAGTTCAATGGCTGTACCGGCCCTTTTTTATTGACATAAGGTTGCGTGTTTTGTTAGGTTCGCGTGACTTCATGACATTAAGGGATCCACATGCAACGCGAAGATTTTGAGGCCCAGATTAAAGAAACAAGCGGTCATCAAAGACAAGAATACCTAAACGCAAATTTTCATAAATTGTCCTCTTATGATCAGCGTGAGATTGCAAATGTGCTGGCCAAGGATTTGGAAGAGCGCCTGATCTGGAACCTTTATTTTCCGGATACTTTAAGCTTTCTTGCTAAGGCAAAGCTTGATGTTGCCCTACGTGCCCCACTCACCCGTTTCACCTTCAATATTGCTGCCCGTGCTGTTCAGGCGCATATGCATATCAGCGCCGTTTACAATCGCGAGAATACCAGCGACCTGAAAGACCCAAAGACAGCTGCCCGTATTGAACGCGATTTTAAAACTGCTGAACATATTTCAAACGCTTTAGGAAGCTCAGCCCCGCAGTTCGTCCGCATCATCGGGGAAGTCTCCAAAAAACTCTCCATCAAAAACCGGCAAGCTGATCATTACCTGATTGCTGCCGGATTCATTGCCACAGCGAGGTACAACCCTAATGCTTGATCAAACACAACGTCTTATCGATATTATGACCCAACTTCGCGATCCCGAAGGCGGATGCCCGTGGGATTTAAAACAGGACTTCAAGTCCATTGGCGCCTATACATTAGAAGAAGCCTATGAAGTGGTGGATGCGATTGATGACGGCGATATGGACAAGTTAAAGGACGAGCTTGGCGATTTATTGTTACAGGTTGTTTTTCATGCTCAAATGGCCAAAGAAAAAGGCCTGTTTGATTTTGAAGATGTGGCCGCTATCATTTCCGAGAAAATGGAGCGTCGCCACCCGCATATTTTCGGGGACGTAGATGCCGAGACCGCAGAAGATGTATTAAAAAACTGGGAAGACATCAAAGCCGAAGAGCGCAAAGGTAAAAAAGACCAAAGTGTTCTGGCTGGCGTCACACGCGCCCTGCCCGCCCTGGCCCGTGCCGAAAAACTATCAAAACGTGCCGTGCGTGTGGGATTCGAGTGGCCGGATTATGCATCTGTCCTGGACAAGCTCACCGAAGAATTGGGCGAATTTCAAGACGAAGTGGATGCCGGGGATCAGGATCGTAAACACGAGGAATTTGGTGATGTCCTATTTGTTTTGGTCCAGATGGCGCGCTGGCAAAAGATTGATCCGGAAATGTCACTAAAGGACGCAAATAATAAATTTGAGAAACGCTTCCGCGCGATGGAACGCATTGCCCAAGATCGCGGCCAATCCATTGATGGTCTGAACGATGATGATTTGGATAGTTTGTGGCGGGCCGTTAAGGAAGAAGAGAAAGCCGCAGCGGCTTAGATAACGCCTCTACAAAACCGTATGAAACTTGTCTGCCAGGTCTTGCCAGGTTTGTCGGTTATAAGTGCTTAGCAAATGTTTCTGGCGCAACCGCGGATCATACGGCTGATGATCGCGCCCGGCGGCCATATATCCCCCTGCTTCTTCTATAATTATAGATGCGGCGGAATGGTCCCAGGCTGTGGTGTTGCTGTGAAATGTAAAATCAATATCGCCAGCCAAAAACGCCCAGAAATCATGCATTGAACAGCGAATATTACTAATATCACCACAAAACTGGTTCAACTTTTTAAAGTGCCAAGCCTGTGCCCCGCCAACATGGCCGCAAAATTGCGATACAGGCTTATCCGGTTGGGTTAGGGAGAGCCTCTTTTTCTGGCCATCCTTGTAATGATAAGCCCCCTCGCCGCGAAAGGCATACATGAATTGCTGATTTAAAACGTCATGCATACAACCAAAAATCAGCTGATTGTTATGGAACAGGCTGATCAACACGCCCCATTTTGATCGCCCGTGCGTAAAGTTATAGGTGCCATCGATGGGATCGATGATCCAAACGGGCTTATCAGCATTTAGAAACTCTAACGTTTTCTCATCTTTTGCCACAGCCTCCTCGCCAACAACTAAGCTATCAGCTACCAACGTAGGAAGCGCCTCAGTCAAAAACTGTTCCGAAGCCTCATCCGCATCAGTGACTAGATTGCCTGGCGACTTTTCACGAACCTGATCTTTGGAAAGCTGACGGTAATACGGCAGAATGTGGGTTTCAGCGTTTTTCTCCAGTATTTCTTTTATATCAGAAAACGTAAAACTCATGGTGAAAAGACCCTGTCCTGGTCTTCTTCCTCATTCTTTTCAGGAACAAACTCTATGTCCAGCATACTAAATAACTTTTGAATGGTTGATGGGGGAGCTTCCAATTCAAAATGAACACCGTCTTTCTTATCTTCACGCGATAGAATACTGCAATGTTCGTGGATCCATGATGTCACATCCCCATCCTTGTAAGGAACGGTAACAT
>CAXGXG010000273.1:0-2731 GCA_964013525.1 uncultured Alphaproteobacteria bacterium
AAGGGACCCAGCTCCACTTTCCCCTTTGCGGGCACGAAGTCCCCATTGGTAGAAGCTGTTACCGATCGGGCGGGAATAGGTGAACCCACCCTCGTAACCTGTCTCCAAATCAGTCGTCAGTGAAAGCTCATAAGCGTTGCTTCGCGCGGAATAGAATACGCCACCACTGTCCAGACCGCCGATAAAATTATCGTATTGAAGGTCAGCATTACCGCGTCCGCGCGTACGGCGGACATTTTCACGAACGGCACCTGTCACATTCCCGGCAGAAATCAGCCCCCATTCGTCCTGAACGAAAACGGCGGCATTGTCTGAGTAGCTATCACCATTTTTACGATCATCATAACTTCCAAAATATTGGGCGCCGACGGTCCAGCTGTTGGGCAATTCCGTTTCCAGATTGATCTGGGCATTGGCACGTGTCGGATAAACATCTTTTTTGCGTTCAATGTCATATCCGGCAGCTTGGTCCACCAAAACGCGCACGCGGGCTGTTGCGGGGCCTAAATCATAAGCCAGAGGCTCCTCAAAAAATGACAGGTTATCATTGTTGAGTGAGATATTTTGGGACTGAGCCGGCGATGCAATCAGGCACGCGAACAAAATGGCTGTGATGAAAAGGCCGAGGCCCTTGGTGTCGCGTATCATTAAACTTTCCTTATAAATGCGTTTTTATAGATATAATCAGCAAGTGTGCGTCCTGTGCGCAACCCCTCAACATTGTCAGCCTCCCAATGGATGCCGCCATATTCACGACTGGCCCCGGCTTCATCCGCACAACTGGAGAGGCTGTACCACGTGCGTGTAACATCGGTCAGCTGTCGCGGCCAATTGACAAGATCGGGCGAGCTGCCGCTGAAGGTAATATCATCGCGCCCAATAATGTTGGCCAACATTTGTGCAGATGACGCACTGAATGTTGAATGGCCCGAAGTATAGGCCGGAAAAGGCGGTGTCGGGATCAAACTGGTCCATTTCGGATCCGCCTGAATCATTGGGCTTGCGTTTTCAATCGAGGCAATGCGATTGCGAATTGCCGTTTCAGGGCGCAGAACATCGTAATGAAACTTGGTATCCCATGTGGCAATTCCGGCATCGGCCTGCGCCATGCTTAAGAGGGCAAAGGTATAGGCCAGTTGATCAAACGAAAAGTCCAAATCCTGGGTCAATTGCATCGCCAACAGCTGCCAGTGGCCGGGCGGCGTGATTCCGCGCGGGCCATCTTCCCAGAAAAATGCGATCTGTGTTTGATCCTCGCTTCGGATATTGCTGTCTGACCGGCCAAGCAGGCGAACCTTATGATATTGACGCGCAAATTCATCACTTCCTGCTTCGGGAAAGGGAGGGGCGCGGAACTGTTTGGCTGTCGGCATAACCCATGGGGTTTGTGCCCCCCAACCAGGCAATAATCCGCGTGAAAAGCGGTTAAATCCCGGGCCTTCCAAAGCCCCATAGAACGGGCCTGTAGGCGTCCATTTTAATCGATCGGTACGGCGCGCATAACGGTCCAGATAATAATCCGCCTTGGATGATTCGGACCCATCACGTGTGCGCATTTTGATAACCGCATCGCCAACGGCGTGTCCCCACTGAATGGCGCGGGTTTTTGATTCGCTATCAGGATATTTATCCGTAAAGGCCAGACGGTCAAATGTCAGGACCGATTGAAAGGCATCAGCCATAGCATCCGCGCAGGCAACGCCATAGGCAATTTCAGGGTCTGCATCCGCAGGCGCAGGCGGCAGCGCGATAAAATTTTGCTGATATTGGTCTGTAATGGCATTTGCGGCAAGAAACCCGGCCAGATGACCCATGGCAAAGGCACGCGTGGCCTTTGGTGGCGGGACTGATTGATCACGCACGGTCTGTAACATGATATCTGTCCAATGATAGACCGGGTTCATGTTTTGCGCATCAAGGCGCGCGGTTGCATAGGAATATTTTCGCCCCATTGTGGGCGCGCACCCCTGGGCAAGCGAAGAAAGTGCGGTAAGACCGCCCGCAATACTAAGATTTTTTAGAAATTTACGGCGTGATGACATATAGTTATATTCCTGATCCGTTGGGTTGCAATCCTGCAAGAAGAGATTAACACCACGGGCGTGAATAAAAAATTAAAAAAGGGTCTTTCAAGTGTCTACGCTTTTATTGTCGGTTACTGATGCCGCTGTTGTTTATTCGGGAAAACCTGTTTTCGAGGGGCTGTCGTTTAATATTCATGAAAACCGCAAAATTGCGCTTGTCGGGCGCAACGGGGCCGGGAAAACCACTTTGATGAAAATCATCACGGGCGAAAAGGATCTAGATGCTGGCGAGCGCTGGGTCGAGAACGGCATTTCTATCGGCTATTTGAAACAGGATATTGTTCCGCGGGAGAATTTGAGCGTTCGGGATTACATTATGGCGGAAATTGATCCCGAATTTGAAGCCGCCCATGAATACAAGGTGGATATTATCACGGAGAAGCTGGGCATTGATCCTGATGCACACCTAACGCGCCTGTCGGGCGGACAGTTGCGCCGTGCCGGTCTGGCTCGCGCACTGGTTGAGGAAAATGATATCCTGCTGATGGATGAGCCGACCAACCACTTGGACTTAGAAGCGATTGAATGGCTGGAAGGGTATTTGAAGTCCTATCCCGGAACCCTTCTGGTGATTTCCCACGATAAGGCTTTTTTGGAAAATGTAACCGATACAGTGTTTTGGCTCGACAGGGGAGAGGTTAAAGTCT
>CAXGXG010000274.1:0-2715 GCA_964013525.1 uncultured Alphaproteobacteria bacterium
AAAATCTCGATATTGCGAAAGCTTCTGACTTTGCGCTTCATTCATCCAGGAAGTGTCTGCCCCTTTTTCAGCAAGATAGTCGATAATTTGGATACCTAGGGCCATGTCCGCATTGCTGATCGCGCTGTTTGAATCTGCGTGAATATCAGCGCCCTGTTCAACAAAGTATTTCAAAATTTCAAAATGATTGGACATTGCGGCCTGACGAAATCCTTCATAATTATTTTGATGAATTTCAGCGCCCTGTTCTTGAAGGTGTTTGATAACGTCCAAATGACCACCGCAAACAGCTGAGTCCAAGGCCGCGCCGTTATCCGCATGGATATTGACACCCCGATTGACCAGATACTTAACAACATTCAAATGCCCCTCACCCGATGCAAGCCTCAGGGCTTTTTGGTCTGTTTTGGGCATATGTTTTGCCATACCGTGAAAAATTTTAATGATATCCAACTGGCCCGCCATAGCTGCGCGGCTCATTATCTCTTGGTCAATTTCCGCAGACCTTTGAAAGGACCCCATAAGATAGTTGAAGGTTTGAATATAGCCGTGACGTGCGCATTTATACAATAACGTCTTTCTGACGATCGGCGCATGTTCAGGATCGCGGTTCTCAAGCTTCTTAAACGCTGCCAAATCTCCGCATGCCTCCACATATTTCCACAGGTCATCAATATCGGCCGTTTCCAGATCAATCGGTTCCAGGCTTTTTTGATTTTCAGATCTTCGTAGATCATCCCGAGTCTTGCTGTAATTGCGCTCAGCTTCAATCGTAAGATCGCGCGCCGTATTTTTGACTGATTCTGAGCCCCTATGCGCCGCATCCAACAAGATCTCTGTTGTGACCGTTACATTTGATTGAAACAGTTTAGCCGCCAAAACGGGCAGGCCTTTTTTCAATGCCGTAAAGTCATCGCGCGCACGAATATCCGGCATAGCCAGAACCTCCATCGCGCAGCGGATATATTCGGGTGGTTTTTTAACCGTATTTCTCATAAACCCTCAAAACAAAATCGCCTGAATAATTTAACATAACAATAGCACTGGGTCAATTTTCTATCCGTTTATTCCGCGTTCAATTTTGGTAATCACGTCCCCGCCACGCGCTTGCCAAAAATTGGATCGAAAACTTCGCCCCTGTCACCTTTCCTTTAGTGGTCAATTGCCCTAATCTTAATGGCTGATAAATTCACTCACGGATTCGCATGCGCCGCCGGAAAAACAAATCATTAACAGACAGCTTTCGTCAGGCCATCTGGCCGCGAATGGGATGGTTGCGCCTGTTTCGATATTACGGCCTGCGACTTTATCGCCTGAATGATCCGCCTTATGCCGTGGCGGCGGGCCTGGCATCTGGCATTGCGATATCATTTACCCCATTTATCGGGTTTCATTTGATTTTAGCCGTCCTTTTGGCCCGCTTACTAAACGGGTCCATGATTGCGGCGATGATCGGCACATTGGCCGGCAACCCCTGGACCCTGCCCCTCATCTGGTTTATGACCTACAAAGTTGGCATGCTGGTTCTGGGTAATCACGCCCCCGGCGGCATACCGCAGGGGTTTGATGTCGAAACCATTTTTAATCAGCCTTGGCGATACCTCATTCCCATGACAATCGGATCAATTCCGTTTGCGCTTTCCTTCTGGTTGGGCACATTTTTTCCAATGTCACGGTTGATCCGTGGCCTTCAGCGCCAGCGTATAAAGCGCCGGGCCAAGGCACGGCTGCGCAATATGCGCCGACTGCGCCGCCGGTTAAAAGAGCTGAACGATATTGAAGAGCAACAAAAGAAAAAGGATGATACCGCATGATCATCGGTGTGGGCACAGACCTGGTTCATATTCCACGGGTCAAATCGTTATGGGCAAAGCAGGGGCAATCTTTCCTAAGCCGTTGTTATACCGAGCCTGAAATCACCTATATCATGGATGCCCGCGATGAAGAGATGCTGATTGCGCGTCTGGCCAAACGCTGGGCAGCAAAAGAAGCCGCGGCCAAGGCCATCGGGACAGGGATTGCCCAGGGCGTCCACCTTTCTGACATTGAAACCCGTAATGATGAACGCGGCTGCCCGTATCTGAAGTTTTATGGCGGCGCCAAATCGCGCCTGGATGAAATGGTTCACGGTGTCGGAAATTTTGAATCCTTTCTCAGCCTGTCGGATGATGGGGATTTCGCACAGGCTTTTGTTGTGCTTTCAGTGAAAACGTTATAAAACAGGTTTCTATGACAGATAAAAAACCCCACAAAAAGGTCTCTTCCCTGCCGGAAGAAAACAAGACCCCGCCCGCGGCCAGTGAGACACGACCGACCAAAGGGAAAGGCGAAGAATCAGACAGCTTTTTAAACGCGATTTTATGGGCGGCCGTTATTGCATTGGTGGTGCGCACATTTTTGTTTGAACCGTTTAGCATCCCGTCAGAATCCATGTATCCGACGTTGAAGGTTGGCGACTACCTTTTCGTTAAAAAATATGAATACGGATACGGTAAATATTCATTTCCGTTTGGCCTGGCCGAATTTGACGGCCGTATTTTGGAAGACACCCCCGAACGCGGTGATATTGTTGTATTCCGCAAACCTTATGCCGAACATATTGATTATATTAAACGTGTCATCGGCCTGCCGGGCGATACGGTCAAAATGACCGATGGTCAGTTGTTCATCAATGGTGAACGCGTACCCCGCGACTTTATCGGCATGGATACTGTT
>CAXGXG010000275.1:0-2709 GCA_964013525.1 uncultured Alphaproteobacteria bacterium
AACTGCGCAAACTGCGTAAGACAATCGAAAAAGCGAAAGCCAAGCGCGACGCTGCTGCTTAATCTTAACGATTGCTGTTAAAGAATTTTAAACGCTCGCCTTATATAAATGGCGGGCGTTTTTGTTATGAAGGGATGGCCCGTTAAAATGTCTGAAACCTATCCGAATTTTAAATTTGAAATCACCTATCAGTCGCCAAATTCCCGTGCGCGTCTGGGTCGGTTGGAAACCCCGCATGGCGCCATTGAAACGCCGAATTTTATTTTTTGCGGAACCAAGGCAACGGTTAAGGCCGTCCTGCCCGAAGATGTGAAAAAGGCAGGCACCGATATTATCTTGTCCAATACCTATCACCTGATGTTGCAACCCGGTGCAGATATTGTTGAGAAGATGGGTGGCCTTCATAAGTTTATGAACTGGAACGGCCCCATGCTGACTGACAGCGGTGGTTACCAGATTTTTGCGATGGGCTTTGGTTCTGTCTCTAACGAAATCAAAGGCAGTGGTACGCGTTATAAGGATAAATCCCTGCTGAAGATCAAGGAAGAGGGTGCAACCTTCCGATCCTATGTTGACGGTAAGAAAATTTTCCTGACCCCGGAAAAAGCAATGGAAATTCAGCGCAAGCTGGGGGCGGATCTGGTTGTGCAGTTGGACGAATGCACGCCCTATCACGTATCGCGTGATTATACCGCCCGTGCCATGATGATGAGCCGTCGTTGGGGTGATCGGTGCCTGACCGAGTTTAAAGCGCACAATGATGGTCGTCAGGCCGTTTATGGCACGGTTTCCGGCGGCGTTTATGAAGATTTACGTAAACAAAGCGCGGAAGCAAATGCGGAGCGTGATTATTTCGCTGTGGCGATCGCGGATTGTTTGGGAAATTCCAAGGCGCAGATGTATGATGTGGTCGCCTTTACAATGCCTCATGTTCATCCTGAACGCCCGGTTCATTTGCTGGGTATTGGCGGTATTGGCGATATTCTAACGCAGGTTCGTCAAGGTATTGATACATTTGATTGCGTTTCACCCACACGCATTGCCCGTCACGGGTGGGCCCTTAAAAAGGGTGCAGAGAAGGAACGTCTGAACTTGCGAAATGCTATGTACCGTGACAATCAGGACCCGATTGATGCTGAATGCGGGTGCTATACCTGCGAAAATTATTCAACGGCCTATATTCACCATATGTTCAAAGCCAAGGAATTTCTGGGCATGCAGCTGGTCAGTATCCACAATATTTACACAATGAACCGTTTGATGCGTGAAATTCGCACAGCCATTGCGGATGAGACACTGGATAGTCTTCACAAAGAGTGGTGCCCGTCTTAATCAATTGTTAGCCAGTCTGCCATAAAATGAGGCTGGGGATTTATATATGTTACAAAGTTCAACATCAGACATCATGCAAAAGCTGAGCGGCCATATGGGCTGGCTGCACCAGGCTTTGCGCGCTCAGGCGGCGGGCCAGGCCTTTCCGGATATGCCGCAATCGACATTATCCCATTTAACTTTGCCCGAACGTGAAAAAACCATCAGCCGATTTGAACGGGCCTACTCGCAAAGCGCAGAAGCTTTGATCAATACGAATGATGATTTTGTTCAAAAGATGACAGGCGCCCTTGATTTAGAGGGAAGAGATGACACAGTGTCAGGCGCAAATCGTCAAGACATATCGGATGCAACGGCCGAAAATATTATTGCTGATCGCCAGGGCGGATATCAGGATGCCAGCATGATGATGGAAAATCTTGCGCGCGAGCTCAAGCGTTTGGATCGTGGAAATTCGCAAATGTGTCTGGTGAATATGGCGCTTGACCCGTATGAGGGTGGCGATGCGGAATATGTAGCCGAGTTGGTCGGTCAGCACCTGGTTTCAACCCTTCGGGGGTTTGATGACGTATATCGTATGGGCAAGGGTGAATTCTTTCTTGCGATGAAAGATATTGATATTTTGGATGCTGTCACCGTTCTTAAACGCATTGTACGCCAAATTGATGAGATGAAAACCGGAGATGCGGCAGATGATAACTTTACGGTTTCCGCAGCTGTATCCATGCCTGAGCCGGGTGGGGACCTGGCCGAGGCCGTTGAAATCCTGCGCACGACACGCAAAGACGCCCAAGATGATGGCGGTAATCGCGTTTATGAACACAGCGAAAAATCTCCATTGGCCCGCATGATGGAACAAGCCACCCCCCAAAGCCAGGATTAAGGGGAAGATGTTTGGAAACCGATTACGCCCGTATATTTGAGCATTTTCCGTCACCCAGGCTCCTTCTGCAGCCACAGGATGACGGCAGTTTTTTGGTTTGTGATATCAATGAAAAAGCAGCTGAGTATTTTGAAACGACACGGCAGGCTGCCCTCAATTGCCCACCCGAAGACATTTTTGAAAAAACGGTCGCTAATCATATCTTGCAATCCGCAAAAACATGCGTGCGTGTCAAACGGCCCGTTCTGATCAATATTGCCCCGCAATTTCCGGGCGGGGTCAAGGTCTTATCCTATACCCTTAATCCGGTCATAAATGATGCCGGCGAGGTGGATACCATTGATATGGTCGGCAGTCCGGGTGAATCCGGAGTAAAACACGTCCAGCGTGAACGCGACGATGCCATCATTCTTTTGACATCATTGTTTGATGCAACAGGTGTCGGCATTTTGGTAACAGATCATTTCGGCCGGATTGTCCGTGTGAATGAGACG
>CAXGXG010000276.1:0-2706 GCA_964013525.1 uncultured Alphaproteobacteria bacterium
GACGATGTTCCCTTCATGGTCATAGTAGACCCTTTGCGTATAGCAGAGGTGATCTCATCATCGTCCGCCTGATTATAAGCCCAGGCCTTTTCCCCCTCGGTCGCCAGTTGAAACTTTTGATTTCCTATACTGACATCCACCATCGAGTTCGGTTTGAAAGCATAACCTGTATCAAAGTTGATCATATTTTTATGACCCTTGGACGGCCAATGTGTAATATAGGCGTAAATATCGCCGCGACGGGTATAATTCCCCTTGGCCGATGCGGGGCGCGCGGACATAAAGCAGACTTTTTTGCCTGCATCATCTGTGAATGTAAAAGCATTCCAGTTGTCGTATGTGCCGATCAGTTTCGGCGCGCTTGATGCGGTTGCGGTTTGGGCACCCAAAGCAATGATGCCCGCCAGAACCAATGAAATTTTAAACGTTTTCGAAAAAACAGACATGTTTTCTCCTTTTTATCTTTTTCGCGTTTGATGCTGTCAAATTAAACCATATCCACATAGAGTTTTCATCTCTTTTTTAGACGCATTAACAGGCATTTTCCCTCATAAACCACTTGACAGCCCTCTTTTATCAGCCTATAAACAGCCCTGATTTAAAATTTTTTGATGAGGATATTCCCATGGCGAAAAAAGGCCCACGTCAGACAATCGTTTTGAAAAGCAGTGCAGATACTGGCTACCAGTACTTCACAAGCAAAAACACGCGCAACACAACTGAAAAACTAAAGATCAAAAAATATGATCCTGTTGTGCGCAAACACGTAGAATTCGTTGAAGGTAAAATGAAATAATATTTTATTTTCCGATGTTGCAAAAAAGCCCCGCTCTGCGGGGTTTTTTATTGTGCCGGATTATGAAGGGTGCGGATCATTTCTTATTAAAAGAACTTGCTGATGCCTTTTTTAGGCGGTGTCTCATCCCCATCTTTTTTATCTTCACTATCGCTGTCCTTGGAATCCAAGCTTTCTGTCGGGCGGTCTTTGTCCGCAGACGCTTTATTATCGGGCACATCAAGTGATTGGGGTTGCGACGTTTCATCCTGCGGTTTGCCTTCGCTATCAGAAGATGGCGGAGCGTCCGAATCTCCAACCTTTTCTTTTTCATTTTTATTGTCATGGGAAGGATTCGGCCCTTCATCAGGCTCGAGCGCAAAGGAAGGCGGCGAAGGTGGTGTTTGATTGTCTGCTTCAATGTCTGATGCCGGAGCGCTTAAACTCTCTGAAGATCGACTTGTCTCAGCTGTCGGCGCCTCCAGACCGGTTTTCGTTTGTGCCGGACGATCATCAAGCTGAAAAGCAGGTTGCTGTTCTTGTGGGTTTGCAGGCGCTGCACTGTCAGATGAAGCTTGGTGTGGCGTCTCATCCTTATTTGGCGCTTGATGACTTGTCTGTGTCTGATTTGGATGTGGCTGTGAAAGCTTAGGTTCATCCGTTTGAACAGGCTCAGACCCTAAAGAAGGCTGAGCCGGACTATCGCCAGAAGACTTGTCATTACTTTCGTCAACATCATTTCCGCGGTCTTTTGGGTCAGCAGTTGCGTCACCTGCATACATTTCCGGCATAACAACGCCATATCCGTGGAATACGGTTCTGTTGCGGCCGCCTTCTTTGGCTTGATACAGGCAATCATCAGCCAATTTCAATGCATTTTCAACGGAGATGTCATGATCACTAATGATTGCACCTCCAATACTGACCGAGCAACTAATCGGCCCTTCGGGGGCTGTAATGTCAAAAGGCTCTTTTGCAATGGAATAACGCAGACGTTCAGCGACCTGCATCGCGATCTCTGGCGTGATGTCGGGCAAGACGGCCACGAATTCTTCGCCACCCTGGCGCGCAACCAAATCAAAACTGCGCAGTCGTGTTGCAATCCTGTCTGAAAATTCAACCAGGACTTCATCGCCGGCTTGGTGCCCATAGGTATCATTTACGTTTTTAAAATGGTCAATGTCCATCATTAAAATCCCGATGGGTTTTTCCGTACGGGAGATATTTGTAATGATCTTATCCAGATGCGCATCCAGATAACGACGGTTATATAGGCCTGTCAGCGTATCCGTTAAGGCCATATTCAGGCTATCTTCGTAATTCTGTCGCAGTCTGTCCTGATAGCGGCGACGGCGAACCTGCGTGCGGGCACGGGCCAACAGCTCGTTCCTATCAACAGGACGTAAAATATAATCGTGGGCCCCAATCTCAAGCCCGCGGGCGATGCGTTTCATATCTTCTTCCATCGCCACCATCAAAATAGGGACAGCGCGCGTCCGTTCATTTGAACGCAAATGGGATATCAGGCGCAAACCATCTTCATGTTCTAAATTCAAGCTGACGGTGATTAGGTCAAGGTCCTGCTGCTGGGCATAGGCAATGGCCTGTTCGCCCCCGACCACAGGCACCACGTGGTGGTTGTCCTGTTTTAAGGTTTCAAGGAATTTGTCACTTTCAAAGGTCTTATCCTCGACAACCAGAATACGGGCATCTGTCGGATCTTCGTTTACAGGCGCACTGCCGTCAGAGATCACACCCAACTGACTGGCCGTTTTTTCGCGAATCCGCAGTTCATCAACGGTCATCTTTAAACGGACAAGCGATCGGACACGCGCCATAAGGGCCGTATCATTCAATGGCTTACTAAGGAAATCGTCTGCTCCTGCCTCCAGCCCACGGACGCGGTCGGTCGCATCTGTCAAAGCAGTAAC
>CAXGXG010000277.1:0-2696 GCA_964013525.1 uncultured Alphaproteobacteria bacterium
CCATCATGTTCTCGCCATTGATACGGCAAGAAACAAGTTCGGTGACCAGTTGGTTTTTATCATTCACCTCGGCGTTAGCCTGAGCGATTGTATATTTGCCCTCTTCCATCGCAGACAGGTAAACAACCTCATCTGTCACTTTGCCGTCTTCAACCTTGCGGTATGGACTTTCGATAAAGCCATACTGGTTAATGCGCGCAAAAGTAGAGAGCGAGTTGATCAAACCAATATTTGGTCCCTCAGGCGTTTCAATCGGGCAAATACGACCATAGTGTGTCGGGTGAACGTCACGGACTTCGAAGCCGGCGCGCTCACGTGTCAAACCACCTGGGCCCAAGGCCGACAGGCGACGTTTGTGCGTAATTTCTGACAAGGGGTTCGTCTGATCCATAAACTGGGACAGCTGTGAAGATCCGAAGAATTCACGCACAGCTGCGGCCGCAGGCTTTGCATTGATCAAATCGTGTGGCATGGCTGTATCAATATCAACAGATGACATACGCTCACGAATAGCGCGCTCCATACGCAACAAACCGACACGGAATTGGTTTTCCATCAGCTCACCAACGGAACGAACACGACGGTTACCAAGGTGATCAATATCATCAACCTCGCCTTTACCGTCTTTCAAATCCAACAGGGTGCGCAGGATTTCAACGATATCCTCTTTGCGTAACGTGCGGACCTGATCATCGGTTTCGAAACCAAGGCGTGAGTTCATTTTTACACGACCCACAGGCGACAGGTCGTAGCGGTCCGGATCAAAGAACAGACCCTGGAACAATGCATCTGCAGATTCCAGTGTCGGTGGCTCACCCGGGCGCATAACGCGGTAAATATCCACCAGTGCGTCTTCGCGGTTCTTACATTTGTCCGCCGCCATTGTCGTGCACAGGTACGGACCGACATTGATGTTATCAATTGCCAGAAGTTTAAGTTCTTTAATGTTCAGCTCTTCCAACTTGGCAAAGGACTTTTTATCCAGCTCATCACCGGCTTCCAGCAAGACTTCACCTGTTTCAGGATCGTTGATGTCTTCAGCCAGGTAAGATCCGATCATTTCTTCAGAAGAAATCAGCTGATCTTTCAGACCATCTTCTTCCAGTTTTTTTGATTTGCGGGCTGTAATTTTTGTGCCGGCCTCGGCAACAACTTTACCGGACTTGGCATCTACCAAATCATAAACCAGTTTAATGCCGCGGTAACGCTCTGCATCATAGGCTGTTTTCCAGCCTTTGGCTGTATGTGTAAATGTATTGGCTGAATAGAACAGGTCAAAGATATCAGACTTGCTCATACCTTGAATCTTGTTCACATCAACATCTTCGCCTTTTTCAATCTGCTTGGCGCGGTAGGCTGCAGATTCATCGTCATCAAGCGCCATCAGGAAAGTTGTAACAGGCAATTTGCGGCGACGGTCAATACGAACGTTCAGAATGTCTTTCGGGTCGAATTCAAAATCCAACCATGAACCACGATAAGGGATCACGCGGGATGCGAACAGGTATTTACCGGAGGCGTGTGTTTTTCCGTGATCGTGATCAAAGAACACACCTGGGCTACGGTGCATCTGAGAAACGATAACACGCTCGGTTCCGTTCACAACGAATGTACCGTTTTCGGTCATCATCGGCATGTCTACCATGTAGACATCCTGCTCTTTAATATCGCGGATAGATTTCAGGCCTGTGTCCTCGTCCACGTCAAATACGGACAGGCGCAATGTCACACGGCAAGGCGCGGCAAATGTCATGTCACGCTGCTGACATTCATCAACATCGTATTTTGGCTCTTCAAATTCGTACTTTACAAAGTCAATTTGCGCACGGTCAGAGAAATCATTAATCGGGAAAACCGACTTAAAAACCTCTTGCAGGCCTTCGTCCAGACGCTCATCACCGGGGATGCCGATTTGCAGAAACTTCTCATAAGATTCTTTTTGAACCTCAATCAGGTTTGGCATATCACAAATTTCTTCAATGCGGCCAAAGCTGCGGCGCACGCGCTTACGCCCTGTAAAACTTTGCGAAAATAAAGCTGGTTTTTTTGATTTGTTTGCTGCCTTTGCGCTCATGGTATCTATCCTTACCTTACGTTTTAAACTCACCAGATCCTAAAAGATCCGTTTAAACTTTGTGGCGGTTATTGACGGCCACACGTCTTGTTCATCGGCTGAAAAACGCCAATAAGGCGACATCGCTGCGAATCACCTCCGCAACGGTCACCTTGTAGAAACTTTAATTTTTAAAGACCACCTAAAGTGTGCTCCTTATCGCCCGCTTACCTTATCGGCCTTGGGATTGAACAACAATCACCTCAAGCCTTTCGTTGGTAATGGCAGCCCATATCGCTACGGACTGCCATACCTTTACATACTGATATTTGAACATTTATCAAGTGATATTTGTCCAAACGTCAAGAAACTTACTTCAGCTCAACTGTAGCGCCGGCTTCTTCAAGTTTCTTTTTCATTTCTTCAGCGTCTGCTTTTGCAACGCCTTCTTTGATCGCTTTTGGCGCGCCTTCAACCAGGTCTTTGGCTTCTTTCAAGCCCAGGCCTGTGATTGAACGTACTTCTTTGATCACGTTGATCTTAGAAGAACCGGCAGATGCCAGAACAACGTCAAATTCGTCTTTTTCTGCAGCAGCTTCACCACCGGCAGCGCCAGCAGCAGCAACAGCAACAGGCGCAGCAG
>CAXGXG010000278.1:0-2695 GCA_964013525.1 uncultured Alphaproteobacteria bacterium
TTCGTGCCCTCAAAACGAAGAAGCTTGGTCAATCGGCCATTTTCAACAGTAGAACCGTCGAGGTTAAGCGCGCGGACATTTGTATTAACCTTGGCCACGCCGCTAACAACACGCCCTGTCAAACAACGGCCCAGATAAGGATCGGAATCCAACAGTGTTGCCAGCATTGTAAATGGCTTTTCAGAATCGACGTCAGGCGCAGGTACGTGCTCCAAAATCAAATCCAGCAACGGATGCAGATTTTCACGTGGATCATCCAGTTCCTTGGCGCACCAGCCGTCACGGCCGGATGCATACATAATTGGGAAATCAAGCTGGTCTTCATTGGCGCCCAAGGCTACGAACAGGTCAAAAACCTCGTCTACAACCTCATCAGGGCGGCGATCCGGGCGGTCAACTTTGTTCACAACCACAATCGGGCGAAGGCCCTGCTTAAGAGCCTTACCCAATACAAATTTTGTTTGCGGCATCGGACCTTCAGCAGCATCGACCAATAGGATAACGCCGTCAGCCATATCCAAAACCCGCTCAACCTCGCCACCGAAATCGGCGTGGCCGGGGGTGTCGATAATGTTGACGCGTTTCTCTTTCCAGTCAATAGACGTACATTTCGCCAGAATGGTGATCCCGCGCTCCTTTTCAAGATCGTTGGAATCCATGACCCGCTCTGCCACAGCCTGGTTTTCACGGAATGTACCGCTTTGCCCCAGAATGGAATCGATCAATGTTGTTTTGCCGTGATCAACGTGTGCGATAATTGCCACGTTGCGAATGTCTGTGGTTTTCATAGAAACTACCCTTTAGTGAAAGCTGATTGTGCCCTTTGTTTATAGGGATTTCGGGCGCCTGTCCAGTAAATTCGCCTTGGGAACGCTTTATTTTGACAGCCCCAATAGGCCAAGAACCGTTTCCTGCCAAAATGCATTTATCTGATTGTCGTGGGGCGCCATATCTTGAATGATTGCGGCCTCATAATCATAAGAGGGGTTGGCATTCCGGTACAGCAATCTGGCGTAATCAATCCCGCGCAACTCAATATGGGGGCCGGACAGGATCACTTCGCCCTTGCCATAGGCCCCTTTTAAAACGGCTGGGTCGCTCCCCGCCCGATCATAACTGGCAAGCACCTGAAAACCCGAGTCATCAAAATCCTCAAATCGGCATCCGCCGCGATAAACCGCTTTCATCTCAGTTCCGTTGCGATGATAAAGGGGACAAACCCCGTCCCACGATTCTTCCATCCCACCCTGTATAAAGTCTTTGACGGGACCTACGGCCGTTGCCTTTACAAGGGCCAGTTCACGCGCACCTTGAATACAATGGCTGGGACTGTCCGCAGCCCAAGACAGGGCCTGCGCCCCATAATAGGCACCTGCACAAATCCCGAGGTAGTGTCCGCCATCCTTTATAAAACCTTGAATAGCATTGTTCGCCCGACCATCCAGCTTCTCACAATAGAACAGGTCCGCACCTCCCGGCATAACCAAGAGGTCGGTCTTTGCGAGGACGCCCTCGTCCATCAAATCATCCGCATCACAGCGAATAACCCGGGCATGGTCTGCCGCTGCATCCTTTAGGCGTTTTGCCAGCATATCGTTATTATGGCGATAGTCCGTATACAGAGAAATTGTTTTCATACACCACCCTAAAACATGGTGAAAAAATCACCAAGCAAATAAGTTGCGTTATGACAATATCTGTGATAGGTTATGGAAACTTTTATATGCGTGCTGACCGTGCGCCTTGGGTAGATTCGTAAACAGGAATACAAATTCATGTCACAAAATCAGCCGAAAACACTGGCAGATTCATACTTTGAAGAATTGCGCGACCTTCAGCGCGATCATATTTACCTGGACGAAAACATCAAAGGCCTTCAAAAAAAAGGCGAAGCTGCACAACAGTGGATTGAAGCCAATACAAAATCCATCATCCTGGAATATACGGAAATTTCCAAGCTTTTGACGCAGGGTGACCTGTCCAAAGTGCGCAAATATTTCACAGATAATAAAGACAATGAAATCATGGGTGTTCTTCTCGATATCAAGGATGAGAAGAACGCCCGCCTTTCTACCCGATTGCTTGAGGCGTTTCCGCGCAGCAAAAAACTTGAAGAGATGGTTTGCGCCATTCCGTTAGGCGTTCCGCACCATGTGTTTGAAAGCGTCGATCAGGCGATTGATGAGAATATTCAGCGCCGTACATCGGACATTGCAGATGAGCGTGAAAACGCCGGTTGGTTTGATCGGATGCGCGGCAAGGATAAGGAAGACCTGTTAACCCAGATTAAAAACGTAAAAACCGAGATCCTTCGCGTAAATAATCAACGCGCCTATGGCAAGGCAGTCAACAAAAGCTTTTTCGATCATGTCGCCCATCAGGCGACATCCGGGCGCAACCCCCTGCCTGAAGGGGTGCCAAGCGATGCACTGCTAAATCAGTTTGAACAGGCAGAAACCGTTGTGCGCATTGCTCAAAATGATTTTAATGAGACCATCCGCAGCTTTGGCCAGTCTTTGGACGCAGACACACGCGCCTATGCCCGTTTTGAACAGGCATTTGAAGCTTTGCCGGATGATCACAGACGTCTAACAGAATTGTTGCAGGAGCCGCAGCTCAAAACCTTTATGTCTTGGAAAATGGATCATCCATCGCCCAGCCTCACCAGCTATGTGCGCAAACACTATGATATGTC
>CAXGXG010000279.1:0-2680 GCA_964013525.1 uncultured Alphaproteobacteria bacterium
TTAAGGGACTTATGGTTTTGGTGTGGGTGCGGACGCTTTTGCTTTTTGCTTGTCGGCAATTTTGCTGTAATCTTTGCCATATCCGCTGATCAGCGTGCCGACAGCCAAAGTTGGTAGCCCAACAATTAGCATATAAGGGTTTGAGGACATCACTGCGGCTGTTACAGTTGCGCCGATTGTTCCGGCGGAAATGCTGGTGCCAACAGTGCTTAGCACCTTAGCCTGCTGCTTAATTTTTTGCCATTCTTGTGTTAATTTGTTGTCTGTGCTCATTTTTCCCCACCTTTAAAACTTGTGTAAATATACCTCAATGCCTTGATTATGTCAAGCTTTATTTGCTGGTAATGTGGCCTCAATTGCGCTAAAAATAAGGCTTAACAATGCATTTACGGATATTTGAATTTTGAGCGATCAGGCACAAAACGATAAAGACGATTTTCAGGAAGATGAAAATCCGGTCTATGCTCAATCCCACATTCCAGAGGGGGAGCGCCTGCTGTTGGATATCGATGGGTATGACGGTCCGCTTGATATGCTGCTAAATCTTGCGCGCGATCAAAAGGTAGACTTAACACAAATATCGATCCTTGACCTTGCAAATCAGTATCTTGATTTTATTGAGACCGCGAAAAAATTGCGTTTGGAACTTGCGGCTGATTATCTGGTAATGGCGGCGTGGCTGGCTTATTTGAAATCCCGTTTGTTGATCCCGCAGGAAGAGGAAGACATCGACGAACCAACGGGTGCGGAAATGGCGGAGGCCTTAGCCTTTCAATTGCGCCGTTTGGAATCAATGCGTGATGCGGGTGAGAGCCTGATGATGCGTTCGCAACTGGGGGTGCATTTTTTCGGGCGTGGCAATCCTGCCGGGCTAAAGGTCCGCACCAAAGCCGTTCATGAGGCGGAATTGTATGATCTGTTGAGCGCCTATGGCGATATTCAGCGCCGTCAGGAACATTCAACTTATAAAGTTCAGCCGTTTGAGCTGATGTCGATTGAACAAGCGCTTGAGCGGCTGGGTGCAATGCTGGGACGTATTCCGGGCGACTGGATGGATATTTCACAATTTTTGCCGGGCGGCTTGGACAAATCACCAATTGTACGGCGTTCAGCGATTGCATCAACGTTTGGTGCATCGCTTGAGATGGCAAAACGCGGGCTGATTGAAATTCGCCAGGACAACTTGTTTGCGCCAATTTATCTGCGCGGAAAACGACAGGAGCAAAAATAATGAACAATGAAGCTTTAAAACCTTCTACAGACAGCAATCTGCCGAATGAACAAGAGCAGGGGGAAGAACACCACGGACTAACGCCTGATTTGCAAGAGGCAGCGCGCATTGTTGAGGCCCTGCTGTTTGCGGCTGTTGAGCCATTAAGCGTGCAGGACCTGATGGGCCGCGTGCCAGAAAACATTGGAGACTTCATTCCCGATGTGCTTGCGCAGTTGCAAGGTCGATATGAAACACGCGGCATCCATTTGGTGGAAAGGGGTGGAAAATGGGCTTTTCGCACAGCAGAGGATTTGGCGCCTTATTTGAATATTGAAAAGGAAGAGCCGAAAAAGCTGACAAATGCGTCCTTGGAAACCCTTGCCATTATCGCTTATCACCAACCTGTGACACGTGCGGAAATTGAAAGCATTCGCGGCGTTGCGGCCAGCAAGGGAACGCTGGACTTGCTGATGGAAGCGGGTTGGGTCAAACCGGGCCGCAGACGCCAAGTTCCCGGGCGCCCGCTCACTTGGGTGACAACACCGCAATTCCTGGACCATTTTGGTTTGGTGGAATTAAAAGACTTACCCGGAATGGATGATCTGAAAGCCGCAGGACTGCTGGATACACGCCCTGCGATTGAGGCGATGCCGCAAACCGGCGAGCTGTTTGGTGACGATGATGATGAAGGGCGAAAATCACTGAATGTCGACATTGAGGTTGATGTTGACATCGTTGACCCCTATCTTAATGACAGTGATGAAGATTAAGGAGATTTTATGAGTATCGGCCTACCACAAATTCTGATTATCCTTTTATTGGTTCTGGTGCTATTCGGCGCAGGCAAATTGCCCAAGGTGATGGGCGATATCGGTAAAGGCATGAAAAGCTTTAAAGACGGTCTAAGCACCGGTGATGACGATACGGAAAAACAGGCTAAGCCTGTGCGTTCCGACCCACCCGGGCTGGACAATATGAAATCCACACAAAAAGTGGACTCTGAAAAAAGTAAGACTGAAGTCTAAGACGGGGCATTTCATCTTATGTTTGGGATTGGCGGCATAGAATTCGTCATCATTGCGATTGTGACGGTTTTGGTCGTCGGCCCGAAAGAGCTGCCGACGGTTCTTTACAACGTCGGAAAGGCTTTCTCTAAATTTCGTGAGTATTCAAACAGTTTAACCCAAGGGTTTGACTCCATCGCGCGCGAGGGCGAATTGCAGGATATTGTGACCAAAGCCAACAAGGCAGGCGATTCACAGATGTCCTTTCGCGAAGAACAGCAGCGCGCTATTGAAGCCCGCCGTGCTGCAGGTGAAGATATCGACGATATTGACCCTGACGATGATGAAATTGACGGTGCCGGCATATCCGATGACGCATTAGATGCCGAATTTGAAGACGATCAGGTGGCGATTGCGGCTGAACGTCATTTTGAACGTAAAGCCGAAATTCAAAAAAACAAAG
>CAXGXG010000280.1:0-2678 GCA_964013525.1 uncultured Alphaproteobacteria bacterium
TGGCTGCGGGCTTGCTGGCCTTTGCCTCGTTTTTCTATGTTGTGATCTATACCATGATCCTGAAGCCGCGCACGCCTCAAAATATTGTTATCGGGGGCGCCGCAGGTGCCTTCCCACCTATGATTGGCTGGGCGGCGGTAACGGGTGATGTTACGCTTTATCCGGTGATTTTGTTTGCGATTATCTTTCTTTGGACACCACCCCATTTCTGGGCCTTGGCGCTGTATAAGAATCCTGATTATAAAAAGGCGGGCATCCCGATGATGCCGGCTGTGCGCGGGGCACAATCGACCAAACGTCAAATGTTTGTGTATACCCTGATTTTGGGCGCCGTTTGCTTGGTTCCTTATGTTTCAGGTCTTGCCGGAATGGTCTATCTGACCGGCGCGCTTTTACTAAATGCGATTTTCATTCAACAGGCGTGGACAGTGTTGAAAGCTGACGATTTAAAGCCTGCGAAAAAGATGTTTGGGTTTTCTATTATCTATCTTTTTGCATTGTTTTCATGTGTCTTAATTGACGGAGTTCTATAATGCCGATAACAAAATTACACAAAACCAAACGCACCAAAAATTTTGCCGTATTGGCGGCGATTGTTTGCTTTATGCTGATCATCTTTGCCGTGACGATCATTCGCCTAAAAGCCGGGATTGGCGCTGCGGGATAATTTGGTCAGAGGTTTCTATGTCAAAAAATATGCAAGACATTGAAAGTCGTAATAAGAAAACGGTTTTGGCTGTTTTCTTAGCCGTTTTCTTTATGGTGGGTTTGGCCTTTGCATCTGTTCCGCTATACAATTTGTTCTGCCGGGTCACGGGCTTTGGCGGAACCACAGAACGTGTGGCTGAAAACACCCAGACACAAATCATTGATCGCGAGATGGAGGTTCGTTTCCGCACGACCACCGCCCCTGATATGCCATGGTCGTTTGAGGCGCCTGCTGCCCCCGTTACGGTCAAGGTTGGCGCGCGCTCACTCGTTAGTTTTACCGCACACAATCCGACGGGCAAAACCATAACAGGGACAGCTGTTTATAACGTGACACCGATCAAAGCCGCACGTTATTTTAAGAAGATTCAGTGCTTTTGTTTTGACGAACAAACCCTCAACCCAGGTCAGACTGTAAATATGCCAGTCATGTTCTATGTTGACCCGGCCATACAAGAGGATGTAAACCTAAGGGATGTTAAATCAGTAATCCTGTCGTATAACTTCTATCGGCAAGATGCTGACGAATCCTGAACTTAAACCTTTGTGATAGAGAGAAGAATGGACGCACATACCACACATGAATATGATTTGGAAAACGGACAACACCATCCGTACCATCTGGTAAACCCAAGCCCATGGCCTTTACTGTCGTCTTTTGCGGCCGGTCTACTTGTAATGGGCGGCGTTTTATACATGCACGAAGTTGAACTTTTCGGCATGCCTGTCGGTTTGAAAGGCGTAATCGTCGGCTTTATGGCTGTTTTGGCCTGCATGTTCTTTTGGTGGAAAGATGTGGTTGCCGAATCCGTTCAGGAAAAAGCGCATTCTAAGATTGTTAAAATCGGTTTCCGTTATGGCATGATCCTGTTCATTGCATCGGAAGTTATGTTTTTCTTTGCTTTCTTTTGGGGGTTCTTCCACTCCGCCTTCTACCCGGGTGAGGCCATTGGCGGTATCTGGCCGCCGGCTGGGATTGAAGCCATTCCGGCGTTCGACCTGCCGTTTTTAATGACAATGATCTTATTGCTTTCAGGTTGTACAATCACATGGGCGCACCATGAAATTATTGAAGGTAACCAAAAAGGTTTCCTTCAGGGGCTGGGTTTGACCGTTATTTTGGGAATTATCTTCACGTTTTTGCAAGCCTACGAATATCACCACGCATCCTTTGGTTTTGGTGAAAACGTCTATACCTCTGCCTTTTATATGGCGACAGGCTTCCACGGTTTCCACGTTTTAGTCGGGACCATCTTCCTTGCGGTTTGTTATTTCCGTGGAAGAAAAGGCCACTTTACAAAAGACAGCCACTTTGGTTTTGAAGCGGCAGCCTGGTATTGGCATTTTGTTGATGTTGTCTGGCTGTTCCTGTTCGCTTCAGTCTATTGGTGGGGCGGCGCATAAGCCGAATGTTTAAAATACGAATTTAAAAGCGCGCCTGTTGTCAAAACAGGTGCGTTTTGCCATGATGGTGTCAATGAAGAACTTAAAGCCAGATATCTATTTTGCAATGAAACGACGGTGCCCGGCCTGCCGCAAGGGTGACATGTTCCACAGTTGGCTCAACTTTACACCAAAAGAAGCATGCGAAAACTGTGGCGCCCGCCTAAAAGCACAAGATGTCGGGGATGGTGCGATTGTGATCTTAATCTTCCTCTTGGGGTTTACAATCGTGCCCGCGGCCCTGATTTGGGAATTGGCAAGCAGCCCATCTTTAATCCTGCAGCTGATTGTGTGGACGTTGGTAAGCCTGGTCGTCATCTTTGCGCTGACGCCGATATTGAAGGCTTATATTATGTTGCTGCAGTACCGGCACAGAAAGAATGACTGGAAAGGCCAGTGAGGCCTTAAAACGCCTTTAAAAATCAATCTTTTTTAAATTTAGGCGGCTTTGTTTTCGTGCTGCAATTGCGTTGCGGCTGTTGTGCGAAATGGGCAACGACCAATTGCTGAAGTTTTGGCAGAAGTTG
>CAXGXG010000281.1:0-2675 GCA_964013525.1 uncultured Alphaproteobacteria bacterium
GGCAGATGCCATCTTTAGGTACGCGCTGCGTCCTTCAGGTGTGTAATCGGTATGACGGACAATAGAAACGGATACGACCTCATCCCCTTTGGCCAGTTTCAGGCCGCGGACACCAGTTGAATTGCGTCCGGCAAAAACGCGCAAATTATCCAGCGGGAAGCGAATCGCTTTGCCCAGACGGCTGGACAAAACAATATCGTCCTCTTCTGTACAGGTGCGGACACCGATCAGCTTTTCATCATCGCCCAACTTCATAGCAATCAAACCGTTGGAGCGAATGTTTTTAAAGGCTTCCAACTTGTTCCGGCGGATCGTTCCATGTGATGTGGCCAGAACGATGTCCAGATCATCCCATGTGTTTTCATCCTCGGGCAATGGCATAACGACCGAGATCGCTTCATCCTTGTCCAGAGGGAGAAGGTTTACGAATGCCTTACCCCGTGATGTCGGAGACCCCTCCGGCAGGCGGTAGACTTTCATCTTGTGCACAAAACCTTTTGAGGTGAAGAACAATACAGGGGTATGCGTATTGGCCACGAACAAATCTGTGACGAAATCCTCATCCTTGGTGCTCATCCCGCTGCGGCCTTTACCGCCGCGACGCTGTGCGCGATATGTCGATAGGGGAACACGCTTCACATATCCGGAGTGTGTAACCGTCACAACCATGTCTTCTTGTTGGATCAAGTCTTCGATATCTGCTTCAAATTCAGCTTCGATCAGCATTGTACGGCGCGGCGTCGCAAACTTGTCTTTAATCTCTGTCAATTCATCTTTCAGAAGTGTCAGAAGCTTGTCACGGTTTGCTAGCAAATCAAGGAATTCTGCGATGCGATCTGTAATCTCGCGCAGTTCAGCTGCAATTTTGTCACGCTCAAGGCCTGTCAGGCGGTGCAATCGCAGATCCAAAATCGCTTTCGCTTGTGTTTCGGACATCTGATAGGTCTTGTCATCTGATAATGGGTATTCAGGATCATCAATCAACTCAATAAGCGGCGCAACATCATTCGCGGCCCAGCGTTTGGCCAGCAATTGCGAACGTGCAGTTTGCGGATCCGGTGCATTGCGGATCAGGGCAATGATTTCATCAATATTGGCAACAGCCACGGCCAGACCGGCCAAAATATGCGCACGGTCACGGGCCTTATTCAGCTCGTAAATTGTCCGGCGCGTAATAACCTCTTCACGAAACTCAACAAAAGCTTCAAGAATTTCCTTGAGGTTCATTAATGCCGGGCGTCCTTTATTCAGGGCCAGCATGTTGCAGCTGAAACTGTTTTGCAGCTGTGTATAGCGGTAAAGCTGGTTTAGAACGATTTCGCCAACGCTGTCTTTTTTCAGTTCAACAACGATGCGTACACCGTCGCGGTCGGATTCGTCGCGAATGTCAGAAATGCCTTCAACCTGTTTGTCGCGGGCCAGCTCGCCAATTTTCTCTAACAGCTTGGATTTGTTCACCTGGTACGGGATTTCCGTCACAACAATGGCATTGCGCCCTTTGCGGATTTCTTCGATGCTGGCTTTGGCACGGTTTACAACTGAACCTTTACCGTGATGATATGCGCCCAGAATACCATTGCGGCCCAGAATCTGGCCACCTGTCGGGAAATCAGGGCCCGGAACAATTTCAATCAGTTCTTCAACTGTAATGTCAGGGTTATCAACAATCGCACATGATGCATCAATCACTTCACCCAAGTTGTGTGGCGGAATGTTTGTTGCCATACCAACCGCAATACCACCGGCACCATTTACCAATAGGTTTGGAAAGCGGGCAGGGAGGACATTCGGCTCCAGCGTAGATTCGTCATAGTTGGGGTGCCAGTTCACCGTTTCCTTATCAATGTCTTCCAACAAAGATTCGGCAGGCTTGTTCAGGCGTGCCTCGGTATAACGCATGGCGGCCGGCGAATCGCCATCCATAGATCCAAAGTTACCCTGACCGTCAACCAGCGGCAGACGAAGCGAGAAATCCTGTGCCATACGCACCATAGAATTATAAATCGCGGAATCGCCGTGTGGGTGATATTTACCCATGACGTCACCAACGATACGTGCAGACTTTTTGTAAGGCTTGGTAGAATCGTATCCACCTTCACGCATAGCATAAAGGATGCGGCGGTGAACCGGTTTAAAACCGTCCCTGACATCCGGCAGCGCCCGGCTGACAATCACGCTCATCGCGTAATCGAGGTAGGATCGCTGCATTTCATCTTCGATAGTTATGGGTTGAATATCCCGGGAAGACGGCGGGTTCATATCAGTCGTCACGTAGTGTCACCTTGTAAATTTTCATAGAATGCTCTGAACAGTCTTAGCATTTTCAATGCAAAATGAAAACCCTTTTGAATGTGTGGCCTATATGGCTTGAAAGTCACTTTGGTCGTTGCATTTTGAAATGAATAATGCGGGCTGTCACATCCCCAAAAGGATTGCAAAAAACAACTAGTTATGTTAAAAAGAAACATGTTTCAAAAGCGTCATGAAATCTCACTTGCTGAGCTAACAGACTTGAAAAAGCACAATAGCCGCTTTTTCAAAGAGGTTTGCAGCATATATGAACATGCTCCCGAATTCGGCCGCCCGATGATCGAATGGCTTCAGGATCAAAACGTGCAACTCGTGTTGGACCCTAATTATGAAGGATCTGGATATTGCCAAATTGATTTGGGTCG
>CAXGXG010000282.1:0-2671 GCA_964013525.1 uncultured Alphaproteobacteria bacterium
GATAGAATCCCCGTAATAATCACCCCATGACTGATATGATAAAAACAGATGCCATTATTATTGGTGCAGGCCCGGTCGGGCTGTTTGCGGTATTCGAACTGGGACTTTTGGATATCAAATGCCATTTGGTTGATATTCTGGATAAACCCGGCGGCCAATGTGCTGAACTGTATCCTGAAAAGCCGATTTACGACATTCCGGCCCTGCCGATTGTCACGGGTCAGGAACTGACCGACCGCCTGATGGAACAGATTGAACCGTTTCACCCGACATTTACACTGGGCGAAATGGCGGAAAAAATTCAAAAGACCGACGATGACAGATGGGAGTTGACGACTGACCAAGGCACCGTCATTAACGGCAAAGTTATCGTCATTGCGGCCGGTGGGGGAAGTTTCACACCGAAAAAACCCCCAATCAAAGGGATTGAAGAGTTTGAAGATACGTCCGTTTTTTATGCGGTGCGTCAAATGGATAAATTTAAGGGCAAGAATATTCTGGTCGCAGGTGGCGGAGATTCCGCGCTGGATTGGACATTGAACCTGCACCCGTTGGCCGAAAGCATGCAATTGGTTCACCGCCGTGATGAATTTCGTGCAGCCCCCGACAGTGTGAACAAAATGCGTGCGCTGGTTGCCAATGATCAAATGAAATTGCATGTCGGCCAGCCGGTTCGTCTGCATGGTCGCGATGGAAAGCTTGAAGGTGTGACACTGAAATCACGTGAACAGGGTGAATTCGATATCGAATGTGATACGCTGCTGGCATTTTACGGCCTAACGATGAAGCTGGGCCCGGTTGCTGATTTCGGCCTGAACCTGCATCAAAACCTGATCCCGGTGGATACAGAAAAATTTGAAACCTCAACCCCCGGTATTTTCGCGATTGGTGACATCAACCATTATCCGGGCAAGCTCAAGCTGATTTTATCCGGTTTTCATGAAGGGGCGCTGATGGCACAACAGGCTTTCCGGTATATTTATCCTGACAAGCGTTTGCGGTTTCAATATACGACTTCCAGCTCGGACCTTCAGTCCAAACTGGGTGTGAAATAGTCCGCGCACGCCGTGCGCAAAGCGTAATCCATTAATCTATATTCTGGGTAAGTCCTGCTTCAAAAGGGGCTTGCATCATCAGTTCTAATCTGTGGTCTTTATCAGGCATTTGATATGCATCGGCGTAGATTGAGGTTAATATACGCTTCAGCCGGCGGCGGCTGAGGGTTTTGTCTGTGAATTGCGGAACAATCATCAGGTCCATATCAGGCGGTGGAAATCCGGGAATGTTTAACGGCATGATATAGGAGAAATCCTGTATCAGACGTGCGCCGTTGCGCTGGTAAAACCGAACGCGCTTGCGGCGCTGTTCAATGTCATCGGCGTCCTGATGGATGGAATCAACCTCGATCAGGATATCGTGATCATCATATTGTAGCTTGAGGATGTTCATCATGCGCGTACCCAGTCCCCGGCTGCGCATTTCGGTTGTGACCCCCATATAGCCCAGTAAAGCATAATTTAGTGTGTCTGAGATAAAGCTGATGGAATATCCGACCACCTTGCGCTGATTGATAAGAAGAATGAAAAAATAATCATCTTGATCCATCTGGGCGCGGATGGTTGCCATATCCTCGCGCTCGGACGTTGGGATGGTTTCAGTATAAAGGTCAAAGAAGCTGGCAAAAAATGTCGGTTCGAAAGCCACTTCATGCCCTTGAAGTGTGAAGCATTTTGGCACGTGTCCCCCTTCGTGCGGTTTTGGTGCGTATGACTTTATCCTAACAAGAAAGTTTTAATATTCCGTGTTACCATTTTATAATTTTGAAAAATCGTTTATATTAGCGCCCATGAACAGTTTCACGCCCGATCATCGTCCTGAACGCCCCGATATCAGCCTAACAGAGGCCACGGTATCCGGTTATGGATTTGTAAAAGACAATTACCATACGCTGTTGAAGTGGGCGGTCATTCCGATTGTTTTGAATTTTTTCACCTATTTGGTCATTGATTGGCAGGTGCCTGAGGGTTCAACCTTAACAACATTTTTAGTGTCGGTGCCGGCCACGGCCGCCTTTGCCTGGTATGTTTTTGTGCAAACACGTCTTCAGGTTTTTGATGAGGCGTTGGGCGATCTGTCAGCGGATGAATCCTACCGTCTGCGCCGCCGTGACGACGCGGTTTTATCCATCAGCTGCTATATCCTGTTTCAAATGGCGGCAACCCTGATTATGTTTGCCCTGTCCGGATCAATGGAGATGGAGGTTGGCGACACACTCAGCCCGGATCAAATGGTGCGCGTCGGACTGGGGTTGTTCTTATTTTTCTATATCCTCAAATACGGCGTCGTCCATCTGGTTGCGGCGGTTGACGGCGATATTTTAGATTACCTGAAACGGGTGAAGGGTATGTGGTTTTCATTTGTACTGGTGGGGGCCGGATTTGTATCGACATTGCCGGTTTTGTTGTTGTTTATGTTTCTCCTTAGCTTTATCGCACCGGGGGCATCATCAGCCGAGGGGCTGGAAAACAATGCCCGCCTCAGCATTTATGCCTTTGGCACAATCATGAGCTGGGCGGTCACTATGATTTTAAATGCCTGTCTGGTCGATGTTCTGCGCCAATTGTACCAAAAGAAAACAGGACGTTCATAATGGAAGAATTGAAAATTCACG
>CAXGXG010000283.1:0-2655 GCA_964013525.1 uncultured Alphaproteobacteria bacterium
CATATAACCGTTTTCAACGGCGCGGGCATATGTATCTGCGTAAAAATTCACAAATTCAATAACCGCTTCCATATCATCCTGACCATAATGGGCATTCAGCAACTGGCGGGCACCGAAATATTCGCTTTGCACTTTGCCATCAACAAAGAAGCAGTTTGTGCGCTCAACCCACTGAGCATTTTCACGGAAGTATTCGGAATATCCTGCTGGAAGGGCGTTTGACTGTACATTTTCACCTGTAAAGTCATTGTACCATTCTGCGGCATCAAAGCCTTCATCACTCATCAAAATGCCGCAAGAACGGATGCCTGTACCATCGCTAGCACGTGAAAAGCTGGTAATGGCAGATGGCGAGAACCCGTTGATCGGTGTTGATACATTCGGATTGAATTCGGTGCTGTCATAGGACAGTGACGCATCGGCGCGTAGATAGAAACGACCGCCCAAACGTGATAATCCCATACCGAAACTACGTGAACGGTGTTCGTTGTACCCCAAATCACGGGCAATTTTGATAACCTCTTCACGGATGTAAGCATTGTAAAAAGCGCGTTGTTTGCGAACCTCTTCCAATGTCATGCCGGGTTTTTGTTCCTGACTGTCCATGATGGGCACAATGATATCTCTCATTTCAGTTTGGGTCATTTCCATAACCGAAACTGTGTAACCATTGTTGTCTTCGAGTGTGTACGCATCAGCAGCTAAAGCTGGCGTGCTGATAGTCGCAGCTGCGGCGGCAAAGGCCGAAAGTAATTTTTTGTTCATGCGGTGAACATAGAATATATTATGTTACATGACAAGGGGGAAACTTGAATTAATATTCCATAATCTAGATATTTAGCATCCAGGACATATTCTTTTCGCGTATAGATCTCAGATGAGTGGGATCGAAGGCTTTTTCCGGCAACAAGGCGCGAATTGTACTTTCCAACGTGTCCTTTTCACGGCTCTGTAAATCACCGATAACAAAAGAATCCGCATTAACAAACCTCTCTAACTCACGGTCTAATTGAAAACGTATACCATTATTATAATCGCGTATCGCACGGTAAATCGCTTGTTCAGCGGTGGCATGGTTTGCCGACAAACCGTTATATTCACTGTTATAATAGCGAAGGGCGGCAAAGAACTCCAAAAATCGCACAGTTCGGTCCAAGTCATCGGAATTTTTGTGTTCTTGGTTCAATAATGTTGCTGCGGCCCAATAGTCTGCCTTACCCTCGCTCTCACCTACAAAACAATGTCCGCGTTCATGCAGGCCTGCCAACCTTTCGAAATCGGGCGTATATGTTTGTTGCTCTGGCGTGATCTGCATCAAGTAGCTGGGATGTGTAAACGTAGACATCCACATCTGTGCCGGAAACGCAGAATCCGCAGTTCCCACCAGGCAAACATTATTCATGCTTTGATCATGGACGCCATAGCTGTTGAAATAGTCGGATATAACGGTGTGGACACCGTCAATTGGTGTTGTCTGATAGTGCCAGTCGTGCAGATAGGAATCCGTGTAAATTTTGCTGATTTGAAAGGCCCGCTTGTTCGTGAGGTCATATTTTTCTATCAGTCTGACCTGCAGCATATCCCGAAAGACACGTTCAAGGGCGCGGTTATATCGCGTTGTGTTGTATTTTTTACGCAGACGACGTGGCAGGGTCTCGCGCGCTGCACGGGCAAGGTTTTGCCCTTCTGTCTGGCTAATGCTGTAAATTTCAACGGTCTGCTGATCGGTTTGAACAACGTCACGTTCCTGTGCCAACGCTGGTGCCGATAGGGCCAAAGCCGCAGTGGCGAACAGCCCTTTGAAAGATTTGGCAAGAGTTTTCATAAGTGCAAATATAGCACCGTCAGCTTTCAATTGCACGTAGAAAAGATGCCGTTGATTTCATAAGGGAAATTCGCTAACTTGAATGGGTTGGAGGTCCTCAACACACTACAAAAGCAATCAAGTAATTGGAAATCATGAAGAATCACACAGTTAAAGTTTATCCGGAATCCGCACAACTTAAAAAACAAGATCAATTGGCATGGAAAATGGCCGAGGTCGCAGCCGATCCAGTCGCCGTCGATAACGACGTGGCTGATATGATTGTTAACCGTATGATTGACAATGCGGCTGTGGCCGTGGCGTCTCTGAACCGTGGGCCGGTTGTCAATGCCCGCGCACAGGCAATGGGCCACCCACGCACTGATGGTGCGCGCGTTTTCGGATTACCCACCAGCCAGACAGTCAATGCAGAATGGGCCGCATGGGCCAACGGTACAGCGGTACGTGAACTGGATTATCATGACACGTTTCTGGCCGCAGATTATTCGCACCCGGCTGATAACATTCCGCCAATTCTGGCCGTTGCGCAGCAGCTTGACAAAAATGGTGTCGGCCTGCTTCGCGGTTTGGCAACAGCCTACGAACTTCACATTAACTTGGTTAAAGGCATTTGCCTGCACAAACACAAAATTGACCATATCGCACACCTGTGTCCATCTGCGGCAGCAGGGATAGGGACCATGTTGGGTTTAGATACAGAGGTGATCTACCAATCTATTCAACAGGCTCTGCATGTTAGCTGTACGACACGCCAATCGCGCAAGGGGCAGATTTCCAGTTGGAAAGCCTACGCACCCGCCCACGCGGGCAAACTTGCCATTGAGGCTGTG
>CAXGXG010000284.1:0-2641 GCA_964013525.1 uncultured Alphaproteobacteria bacterium
AAGAGAATATCGTGGTTGAAGGGGTCGTTTCTCAAGCTTCGCCATTGATTGGCAAGTATATATCCAGCTTGCGTTTTCGCAGGCTGCACAATGTGTATGTGATCGGTATCAATAAAATGCACGACCGTTTGATTTCCCAGCCAAATACCAAGATGATCGAGCTTGGCGACACGGTCCTGATGGAAGGGCCTGCCGATGCGTTGGAACAGCTGTTTACGGAGAACGGCCTTGCAAACCTGTCGGTACCGTCAGAACGCGCCGTGCGTCGCGAAAAAGCGCCCATTGCAGTTGGTGCAATTCTGGCCGTTGTGTTGCTGGCGGCCTTTAACGTCCTGCCCATTGTGCTTTTGGCCTTGTGCGGTGCGGGGGTTGTTATTATGACGCGCTGTGTCGATGCGCGAGATATTTATAAAACCATTGATTGGTCCATCCTCTTTTTGATTTTCGGTATGCTGGGGGTTTCATCGGCCATGGAATCATCGGGTGCCGCCGCTATCTTTGTTGAAAAAATCGTGTCGCTGACATCCGGTTATGAGCCGATTATCCTGTTGATCAGTTTTTATGCCCTGACGAGTTTCTTGACTGAAATCATCAGTAACAATGCGGTGGCGGCTCTGTTGGCGCCCATTGCGATCGGGGTGGCAGCCGCAGTCGGGATTTCGCCGGAGCCATTGTTGGTGGCTGTCATGTTCGGTGCGAGCGCCAGTTTTGCGACCCCAATCGGTTATCAAACGAATACGTTCGTCTATTCAGCGGGAGGCTATCGATTTAAGGACTTCTTGGTTGCAGGATTACCAATGAATATCATTATGTTGATCGTTGCGGTACTGATCATTCCACGCTTTTGGCCGTTCTAACGCTTAATTCTTTTTTAAGCGAAATCATTTATAATTTGTTAAAAGATGTGTAATGATGCGCGCTTGTTAGGGAGGCAACGATCATTAAGCTCAATCAAATATTGAACAACGAAAAGGGGTTTTCGCTTGTGGAAACCTCAATGGTTGTGGCGATTGCCGCAATGCTGATCGTGCCGATGTATTGGATTTTGTTGAGCACGATTAATATGGGGCCAGTCCAAGACCGTATGGAACAAATTCGTTTTGGTATCGGTGAGTATTATAGAATTTTTGGCAGGCTGCCATGTCCGGCCGCCTTGGATGCTGCGCCCGGTGACGCGCTTTACAGTACGGGAAATTTATCAGGTGGCGCCTGCACAGGTGTTATTGATGCCGGTGATGCCTGGATCGGTGCCTTGCCAACTCAGGATCTAGCGGCGGCTATGGATTGCATGTCAGGTGACAACCCGGCTGTTGCGGGCTCGCGCGCGGCCTTTATTGCAGCTTTGCCTGCTGACCTCCAAGGAATTTTCCAACGTGACCTACATAGAACACAGGATGTCCGTAGGTCCGAGGCCTTGGGCGGTTCCACTGCAGACAAAACAGCCTATAAAAAAGAAGAGTGCGTGAACGATGACCTGCTGTTGGACGGCCATGAAAACAAATTTGTTTATGCGGTGACAAAAGGGGCGGTAAGCATTTCTTCATTTGATCCTGCGGATCCTGCAGCGGGCCGAATCCAAATTGTTGATGTGAATGACAATCCGCTAACCGCTGATGGCCAGTGGTTCCTGCTGTTAAGCCATGGTGAAGATGGCAAGGGTGCCTATAGCTCTGAGGGTCATTACTTGGGCGGTTGTGGTACGGACGCAGCTGTCAAAGACAATGAAAACTGTAATTTTGATGATGCGGTTTTTCGCGCAATGCCGTTTTCAAGCTCCGCAGATGCCAATCATTTTGATGATTTCGTAGATTTTTCCCTCGACAGTGCACTGGGTGAGCATTCACCATGGTACTGGCGCGCAGATGCCGATACAACGGCCAGTCGAGATATGCGTTTTCAACCGCAGGGGCGTATGGTGATTGATGCACCTGAAGGCCAGGCGCTTGACCCTAACGATTTAATGTATGTCGGGCAGGGCAGTGTGCGGGTTCAACAGGACGCAGGCGGTACGGGTGGCAATCTTATGGCGCCAAACGGAGTGGTCCGTGCGGCACGCGATGTCACAAGTGATACGGATGTTCTTGCCCCTGAGGTCAATTCTCCAAAATATTGTTACACAGGAAGTACGACACCGGGATGTTAGAAAAGATGAAAATAAAAGCGGTTCAAGATCATAAAGGCTTCACATTGATTGAAACATCAATTGTGATCTTAGTTCTCAGTTTTTTACTGGTGCCTTTATTTAACTTTATGGCGCAACAGCAAGCACGTGAAGTGGCGCGTGAAGCAGAGACTGTGAACGAGCGTGTTTTGGCAGGTTTGGCATTATTTCTGAAAAATAACGGGCGCTATCCTTGCCCTGCGAATCCAAACCTCACCTATGGCCACCCGTCTGGAAACTTTGCACGCGAAAACTGCGCCGCTGGTGGCGTTTTGTCTGGTGATGTTCCGACTTATGCTTTGGGGCTGCCTTACCGCTTGATGGTGAACCAAGATGGTTTTAAGTACATATATACTGTAACCGCATCTCAAACCAACGCGGGAACATTTGACGGCACCGGCACACTGGATATTGTAGATGATACCGGCAATGCTCTGGCAGATGATGTTCCGTTTGTTATTGTAAATCCCGGCCGCGATG
>CAXGXG010000285.1:0-2638 GCA_964013525.1 uncultured Alphaproteobacteria bacterium
CTTGATATCAAAATGAAAGAAGAGGTCGCGCCCAAGGCGGCCAAGCCGGACGTTTCTATCAAGGCATCAGAAGACCTGCGCAAGGCAACACGTGATATTCGTAAACCCCTGAACGACCCAGACGGGCCGGACCGCCCCAATCGCAAACCGCGGCACAAGGGGCCCGATCTGTCATGAACAATATTGACCAGATTTCCGACTCTGACATGGTATTAGATATCCATAGCAAGGGGGATTACCCCTCAGATGCCTTGTCAAATTTTTACCCACATGCGTTTGAGCTTGATGGTATAGCCTGCGCATCTATGGAAGGTTTTCTACAAAGCCTGAAATTTAGTGATTGCGAACGACAGCTGTTTGTTTGCGGACTGGATGGCAAGAATGCAAAAGAGGCGGGCTTGAATGTCGACTGGCGTTCAGAACAGGCGTTGTACTGGCGGGGACTATCCATTGATCGCCACGAAAAAGCATATCAGGATTTGATCACACGTGCATATAACGCCATGTTCACCAATACAGCTTTTCGGGATGCTTTACAGGCGGCAGTAGAATACAATTTGGACCACACCATTGGTCTTGATGATCCGCGTGAAACAATCTTAACGCGCGCGGAGTTTATTCATCAGCTGAAGCGCCTTCAAGCCCGCCTTTAGACCAGACCCATGTCAATTCGTGTTTATTATTATAAAGGTGCATAATGCGGCTGTTTGGAATGTCTGCAAAGGTTTGAACCGCCGCAAAGTCGGTCTCCCCCTGAAGTTTGATGGTCATGATCATATTTTCGGCCAGGCCGCTTTCCATCCATGTTTGCACCAGTCCATATAGGCGATCAGGGTAGCAGATAATGTCTGAACACAGCCAATCAACAGGGCCGATATCTTTAGGTGCCAATGCAAAGGCACTGTCCTGACGAAACGAAACGCGAGGGAGGCGGGCGATCTTTTTATCAAGCGGGGCCTTGTCAACGGCCAGAACATCACAACCACTGTCTTGTAAAACCCATGTCCATCCGCCAGGGCTTGCCCCTAGGTCAACGGCTTTGCTGCCTTTTTTTGGAAAGGTCTTTAGGCGTGTAAACGTTTCCCACAGCTTTAAATATGCGCGATTGGGTGGTGTTGTTTTGTTTTCTTCAAAATCGTATAAGCCGTTCGCAACAGGCAGTGCGGTTTCAGGTGCTGCAAGCAAAGTATCCTTATCCAGCAAACACCATGCCCCAAGCGGGGAATCAGGCGGCAACGTTCCATAGGGAAGTGGCTTTAAAGACATATGGGGCAGGTTTTCGGAAACAAGTGTCGCGCGCCGGTGCAAATCATGCGGATAAAAGGCCCAATTGCGCTGAATAGCGCGCAACTTCTTGGCGGTATCTTTAATTGAGGATACCGGGATTTTGCGTGCATCATACCAGATGTTTTGACAGAAATAGACGGGATGAACAGGTTGATTGCACATGAAAAGGCGATCATAACGTTCAATCACATTATGGCCCAATTCCTTTTCAAGGTCGGCTTCGCGCCCTCTGGGCGCCAGATAGACGGTATAGGTTTGTGACATTGAACTTGCGCATTTCTTTAAGGGTATGTATAAGGAATATTGTTAACCTCCTGGCGACAAAATGTCAAAAAAGAAACTCATTCTTGTTATAGAGCCTGCTTTTAAAGGTGATTTAAATAATATTCTCGCCCTCGCGGCCGGGGTAGCAAAAAAAACTCCAAACAGCCAAATCGTTGTTCTCAAAAACCTTTCCTCCTTTAAACGTAAAGGACTGGGTCTTGCCTTTAAATTTGGTTTGAAGATTAGCTTCCTATGCAGGTATGTAAATGCAGGGCTTGATAATAACGACCAATGTCCAGTTATAGTTATATCGACTTTGGGAGGTAGCGAGTTGTATAGTGCGCTTTTGGCCAAAAAGTTTAATATCCCCAATATACATTTAGGTAAAATAAAGCGCTTGCCACAGACACTGTTTTCAATGTCGATCGCGCATCAGGGTGTAAAACCCACTGATCAGCAAGTTGAAATGCCGACCCCTTTTACGCGTTTTTTTAAAGACGACCTTCAAAAGGCTGCTGGCAATTTAGAAAAACCTGTAGGCGCGAGTTACGCACTGTTGCTCTTGGGTGGTGATGCACCAAAAATTCACTATAGGTCAAGCGATTGGGATAAAATTTTCTTATTTCTGGAAAAATTTAGCCATCATACGGATATTAAATGGCTGATTTCTACATCTCCCCGAACACCAGATGCCGCCATTGAAAAAGTCAAACAGCTTTCGCGTAAGTCGGATGCCGTGCAGGAAATATCCATATATAAAGGTGGTGAAGGCGATATTTCAAAACTGCCTGTCTATATCGCCAATTCAGATTATGCATTTATAACAGGTGAATCTATATCCATGATATCTGATGCTTTAGCCCTTGGATTGTCAACAGTTGCTTTGGCGGTAAAAGGTTTGGAAGAGAATGAAACAATCAACACGTTTCTAGAAGCCCAAAAAGCCCAGCAGAATTTTAAAAAGGCTTTTATTGATGATTTGTCCCAAGATATTTCGCTTCCTGTTACAGATACTGAAAAAGAGTGTTGGACAGAAGGGTTTTGGAAACTGTTAAAAGCTGAAAGGATTAATCTTGACTAAATCTGC
>CAXGXG010000286.1:0-2636 GCA_964013525.1 uncultured Alphaproteobacteria bacterium
TTCCTTCGCGGCATGGTGTACACTGACCACAGCTTTCGTGCCAATAAAAACGCGCCAGACGCGCAATTGCAAAAATAATGTCTGTAGATTTATCCATTACGATAACCGCAGCTGTTCCCAAACCGGAATTCACAGCACGCAGGGAATCAAAATCCATCAAAACATCATCACAGATATCACGTGGCAATAAGCGTGTAGATGATCCACCCGGGATGACAGCCAGCAGGTTATCCCACCCGCCGCGAACACCACCCGCATGCTTTTCAATCAATTCTTTCATCGGAATGCCGAGTTCTTCCTCAACATTACAGGGACGATTAACGTGACCGGAAATACAAAACAATTTGGTGCCGTGGTTGTTTTCACGCCCCAAGCCCGCAAACCAGTCTCCGCCACGGCGCAGAATGTCCGGTACGGACGCAATCGTTTCAACATTATTGACGGTCGTCGGACACGAATAAAGCCCGGCCATCGCAGGGAATGGTGGTTTGTTACGCGGCATACCTTTCTTGCCTTCCAAGCTGGAAAGAAGTGCGGTTTCCTCACCACAGATATAAGCGCCCGCGCCACGGTGAACGAACAAATCAAAATCCCATCCAGATTTGGCGGCATTTTTACCCAACATCCCTGCCTCGTACGCCTCATCAACGGCGGCCTGCAGAATTTGTGCTTCGCGATAGAATTCACCGCGGATATAGATATAACAATGATTGGCCTGCATTGCATAGGCTGCGATTAAGGCACCTTCAATCAGCTTTTGCGGCTCATGACGGATAATATCGCGGTCTTTGCATGTTCCCGGCTCAGACTCATCCGCATTAATCACCAGATAATGTGGCTTGCCAGATTCCTTGGGCATGAATGACCATTTTAAACCTGTTGGAAAACCCGCACCACCACGACCGCGCAGGCCGGATTTTTTCATCTCTTCAATAATCCATTCACGGCCTTTTTTAATGATCGCCTTGGTATTGTCCCAACTGCCGCGCTTTTGGGCAGACTTCAAATCCGCGCCTTCCCATCCGTAGAGGTTTGTGAACATGCGATCCTGATCTTTCAACATTATTCAGCCTCCGTCTTGGATGTTTTCATTTTGCGTTTATCAACGGGTGGTGCCATATCAATCCCGTGTTTTTTTGCCTGATCACCCAAGGATGTGGGGCCAAGTTGCGCCATGGACCCCTTGCGCCCGGTTTGGGAGCCGGCCGGAACCTCTTCACCATCAGCGAGTTTTTGTAAGACCTCTTCCAAAATTTCAGGACTCAGGTCTTCGTAATATTCATCATTAATCTGAATCATCGGAGCATTCACACACGCGCCAAGACATTCCACTTCACTCAGCGTGAATTTGCCATCATCGGTTGTTTGACCATGAGTAATGCCTAGCTTCGATTTGCATGTTTTCAACAAATCCCCTGCCCCACACAGCATACACGGGGTCGAAGAACACAATTGCAGGTGATATTTACCTACAGGTGCCAGATTGTACATCGTATAGAAGGTTGCGACCTCATAAACCTTGATCGCCGGCATATCCAGAATGCGTGCAATTTCTTCAATCGCAGGTTCCGGTATCCAGTTGTCATGCTGACGCTGGGCCATATCCAATAGCGGCATCACAGCCGACTGCTGAAAACCGACGGGATACTTCTTAATCACTTTTTCAACCGTTTTCATGTTTTCGTCAGAAAACTTGAAGTCCTTCGGTTGATCCGGATATCTTTTTGCTTTAACACCCATTACCTGTCAATCTCCCCGAATACAACATCCATAGAACCGATAATCGCCACCGTGTCGGCCAGCATATGCCCCTTGGACATATAGTCAATAGCAGACAGATGCGCAAAGCCCGGCGCGCGGATTTTACATTTATACGGCCTGTTTGTGCCGTCAGAAATCAGATAGACGCCAAACTCACCCTTTGGTGCTTCAACGGCTGCATATGTTTCGCCCTCGGGCACATGATAGCCTTCGGTGTAAAGTTTGAAATGGTGGATCAATGCTTCCATTGAATATTTCATGTCAGAACGGGATGGCGGTGTCACTTTATGATCCTCGGTCATCACAGGACCTTCCGGCATCTGATCAATGGCCTGCATCATAATTTTACAAGATTCGCGCATCTCTTCCATACGCACCAGATAGCGCGCGTAACAATCACCTGTTTTGCCGACAGGAACGCCAAATTCCATTTTATCGTAAACCTCATAAGGCTGGGATTTTCGCAGATCCCATGGCACGCCGGACCCACGGAGCATCGGACCGGTAAAACCCCAGTCAAGCGCTTCCTCCTTGCTCATCACACCGATATCAACAGTACGCTGTTTAAAAATACGGTTTTCTGTCAAAAGCCCTGCCAGATCATCAATAAACTTTGGAAAGTTCTCGGCCCATGTGTACATATCTTCGGCCAGGCCCGCAGGCATATCCAGGCGCACACCACCGGGGCGGAAGTAATTTGCGTGCAAACGCGCACCACATACACGGTCATAGAACTCCATACCCATCTCGCGCTGTTCAAAACCCCATAGTGATGGCGTAATCGCACCGACATCCAACGCATAGGTCGTAATGTTCAGGATATGGTTCAGGATACGGGTCAGTTCAGAAAATAAAACGCGGATATATTGCGCGCG
>CAXGXG010000287.1:0-2626 GCA_964013525.1 uncultured Alphaproteobacteria bacterium
TTGGCCCGGTTTTTATGTTGGGATTTTTCATCCTGTTGGCTGACCACAATTCCTGTTGGAACGTGTGTAATCCTCACGGCACTGTCAGTTGTATTGACAGATTGCCCGCCTGGCCCGCTGGCGCGAAAAACATCAATGCGCAAATCCTGTTCACTGATATCAATATCAACCTCTTCAGCCTCGGGCAAAACCGCGACAGTAGCAGCCGATGTATGAATACGCCCGCCGCTTTCGGTTTCAGGCACACGTTGCACGCGGTGAACACCGGATTCAAACTTCATACGTGAAAACACATTTTGTCCGCTAATATTGACAAAGACCTCTTTAAATCCACCGATATCGCTCTCGGATGCGTCCATCATCTCAAAACGCCACCCCTGCGCGCCTGCGTATCCCTTGTACATGGAAAACAGGTCTGCTGCGAACAAAGCCGCCTCATCCCCACCTGTCCCGGCACGGATTTCCAAAATCGCGTTTTTAGCATCCGCTGCATCCTTGGGAATAAGGGCCAGCTGAATCTTCTTCTCCAGCTGCGGCAGTTTAGCGCTCAACTCTGCCAGTTCAGCCTCGGCCATTTTTTTCATTTCCGGATCATCCAGCATGGTTTTCAGGTCATCAATTTCTGATTTTGCATCCTGAAATTCGGTAATCGCAGCAGCAACAGGATCCAGTTCTGAATATTCAATTGAAAGAGCACTAAACTCCTCACCCGAAAGGTCGCCTTGCGCCATCAGTTCTGCCAGTTCACGGTGGCGGTCTAAAACCTGTTCCAATTTGCGTTCAAACGACATGATCTTTATTCTCCAGTTGTCTGTCCCCATCAGTAAAGTATGGTACGGAAAAGTCAAGATAGAGGGTATACAGCTTGACATAACGCAAGGATTTCTTTAAGGTTTTTTGATTAATCTACAAAGCCCCAAAGGAACACAACATGGAAAACAATTTTCAAAATTTTTCCGATAAGTTTAACGACCTACTGGATAAAGATGTCCCTGTCAGCAGCTTGGCCATTGTCACCCTGTGCAGTGCAGGTGCGGCCAGCCTGATTGCCTTACCTGTTGCTGCCGTTCTGCCCATCATCGCCGTGGCACTTCCTGTGACACTTGCGGTAGAGCTATCAAGTGAACGCCCGCATCAGCCGCGCACGGATAGATTGGGCCCGCAATAGGGTTATCCCACCGCCATAGGAACTGACAGCTTTCAATTTGCGTTTGTGTAAGCAGACCAGATAAAAGAAAGAAGATTTTCTATGACAAAATTAAAGCTTAAAGACCTTAGTCAAGCCATGCAAAAAATAGATATTTGCATGATGGCAACACATGATGCCAATGGCGCATTGGAAAGCCGCCCAATGAGCAACAACCGTGATGTCGAATTTAAAGGCGACACCTATTTTTTTGCTCTTGAGGATTCCAGCGTCGTGCGTCATTTGAAAAAAGATCCGCACGTTTGCCTTTCCTATGAAAGCGATGGCGACCTTTATATTTCCCTATCGGGTGAAGGATATACCAACCAGAACAAAGAAGACTTTAAAGAGCATTGGGTGCCGGACCTCGACAAATGGTTTGAAGATGGTATTGATACCCCCGGCCTGACCATGATCCATGTAAATGGCGAGCATATACATTATTGGCAGGGGCGCTCCGAAGGTGAAATCCAGTTGAAAGACGCGTCCTAGGCCAAGTCTTTATTCAGACTTTCGATTTCCGCGGCTTTGGCTTCGACCAAATCGACCAGATGATCGACGATATTTTCGTCTTGCAGTCGGTGCGCTGATACGCCACCACGGTAAACCTGATGCGTTCCGCGTCCGCCGCCTGTAAAACCGATGTCTGTCATGAGCGCCTCGCCCGGGCCGTTGACAACGCAACCAATAACGGAAAGCGTCATCGGTGTAGAGATATGCGCAAGCCTCTCTTCAAGCTTCTCAACAGTCTTGATGACATCAAATTGTTGGCGTGCGCATGATGGGCATGAAATCACATTCACCCCGCGATGACGCAGGCCAAGTGATTTCAAAATTTCAAATCCGGCTTTAATCTCTTCAACCGGGTCAGCGGAAAGAGAGACACGGATCGTGTCCCCAATCCCCGCCCACAACAGGTTTCCCATACCGATTGCAGACTTCACAGTCCCGCTGCGCAGCCCACCGGCTTCAGTAATACCAACATGCAAGGGGTAGTCACAAGCATCTGCCAATTGCTGATAGGCTGCAACACTAAGGAATATATCAGACGCCTTGCAACTGATTTTGAAATTAAAGAAATCGTTATCTTCCAATATGCGAATGTGGCGCAGGGCGGATTCAACCATTGCTTCAGGACAGGGTTCACCGTACTTTTCCAAAAGGTCACGTTCTAGGGACCCCGCATTCACGCCGATACGCATGGAACAGCCATTGTCCTTTGCCGCCTTTATCACTTCGCGTACGCGCGCGTCCGATCCGATATTACCGGGATTAATACGCAAACACGCAGCCCCGTTTTCGGCGGCCTCAATCCCGCGTTTATAATGAAAATGAATATCTGCCACAATCGGCACATTTACAGCCGGTACAATCTGTTTTAAAGCGGCACTGGATTCTTCGTCCGGACAGGAAATGCGAACAATATCCGCCCCTGCATCT
>CAXGXG010000288.1:0-2624 GCA_964013525.1 uncultured Alphaproteobacteria bacterium
TTTCGTTGTGTCTTTCGTGATTAAAATGGTTTTGGAATTGCGATTGTATCGCGGTGAATTTTTGAAGGGATCCCATTGATCGGAACCTGTTCATGATTTTTTCTTGCCGTCGAAAATGGAGGTGAGAGTTTTCAACTAAGTTGTTTTTATAGCGTGTCGTATTTTGTGAAAATTTCATATTCATGCGCTGTAAAGCAGCACCATAAGAGCCCAATTTATCTGTAATAATTTCTCTTGGTTTCCCGTGTTGTGAGACTAGTTTCTTAAGCACCTTAAGGGCGGCACGCCGATCCCGCTTTTTCGTTACGTAACAATCTAAAACCGTTCCTTCATGGTCAATCGCTCGCCATAAGTAATGTAACTCACCATTAATTTTGACGAATACCTCGTCGATGTGCCATCGCCATTTCGATGGGGCATGGCTACGTTTTTTCTTTAGCTCTTTGGCAATAATGGGACCCAGATGGTTCCACCAATATCGAACCGTTTCATGACAAATATCAATACCACGTTCATACAAAATATCTTCAACATTTCGTAAGCTGAGTGGATAACGAACGTAATATTGCACAGCTAATTTGATGATTTCAGGGCTGGTTTTATAGTATTTAAAGGGATCTATTTTACTCATATCAGATTTTATCATGTTATATTTTTCAAAAACATCGTTTTAATCTGACAAGACCCTGTTAGAATATTGCTCATGGTTAGCCTCATATTTTTGTTAAATTTAAACGCAGCGCATTGCCGACTACGCTGACGGAACTCAGCGACATGGCGGCAGCGGCGAAAATGGGTGAGAGTAAAATCCCGAAGACCGGATACAAAACACCTGCGGCAATCGGCACGCCCGCAGCGTTATAGATAAACGCGAAAAACAGGTTCTGCCGGATATTGCGCATGGTGGCGCGGGAGAGATTGATCGCCTCGGCAATACCGTTTAAATCACCGCGCAGCAGCGTTACGCCCGCGCTTTCCATGGCAACATCGGTTCCGGTTCCCATGGCAATACCGACATGCGCAGCCGCCAGTGCGGGCGCATCATTCACACCGTCTCCGGCCATGGCCACGACTGCGCCTTTATCACGCAGCTCTCCGACAATGCGGCTTTTATCCTCCGGCATTACATCGGCATGCACTTCATCAATGCCGAGCTTTTCTGCCACCGCGCGGGCGGTCGTTTCGTTATCTCCGGTCAGCATCACGATCTTTAAACCCGCTTTATGAAGGTTTTGAATAGCCTCCGGCGCGGTATCTTTGATCGGGTCGGAGACGGCAATAACGCCCGCCGCCTTGCCGTTCACGGCCACAAACATGGCTGTCGCGCCTTGCGCCCGTAAATTATCCGCTCCTTCCGTAAGGGGCGTTATATCCGCGCCTATGGCTTCCATCATTTTACTGTTACCAAGCGCGACCTTGGCACCGCTGACCTGACCTTTCACGCCTTTGCCTGTTATGGCCTCAAAATCCAGCGCTTTGGGCAATTCCAGATCCTGATCATGGGCGGCGCGGACAATCGCCTCGGCCAGCGGGTGTTCACTGCCTTGTTCCAACGCCGCAGAAATGGTGAGCAACTCGCTCTCCTCAAAGCCGTCTGCAGTGATAATATCGGTCAGGGCCGGTCGGCCTTGTGTGAGCGTTCCTGTTTTATCGACAATCAGCGTGTCCACCTTTTCCATGGTTTCCAGCGCTTCGGCGTCTTTGATCAAAACACCAGCCTTTGCGCCGCGACCGACGCCCACCATAATCGACATGGGCGTGGCCAGTCCCAAAGCGCACGGACAGGCGATAATCAAAACGCTGACGGCGGCAATCAAGGCGTAGCTAAAGGCCGGAGCTGGGCCAACCAGCGACCAGACAATAAAGGCGATGATGGCGATCACAATGACAATCGGCACAAACCAGCCCGCGACAAGGTCGGCCATGCGCTGAATAGGAGCGCGGCTCCGCTGCGCGTCCGCCACCATTTTAACGATCTGCGCCAGCATCGTATCGCGCCCGACTTTTTCAGCGCGGATAATGATCGAGCCGTTGGCGTTGACCGTGGCTCCTATAACCTTGGATCCGGCCTGTTTTTCGACAGGCATCGGTTCGCCTGTGACCATGGATTCATCAATATGGCTGCTGCCTTCACTCACAACGCCGTCCACTGGCACTTTTTCGCCTGGACGGATCCGCAAATGGTCACCGACCTGAATATCTTCGATGGCAATTTCCTGCGCATCGCCGTTGTCATCAATCCGGTGTGCGGTTTTGGGGGCCAGCCCCAGCAAGGCTTTAATCGCACCGCCTGTGCGTTCCCGCGCTTTAAGCTCCAGTATTTGCCCCAGCAAGACCAAAGTCACGATCACCGCCGCCGCTTCAAAATATACTGGCACTGCGCCGCTTTCGCCCCTGAAGGAATCGGGGAAGATATCCGGCCTGACAGTTGCCGCAACGCTGTAAATCCACGCTACGCCCGTTCCCATAGCGATCAGTGTGAACATATTGAGGTTGCGGCTTTTGACCGATGCCCAGCCGCGTTCAAAGAACGGCCAGCCCGCCCATAAAACAACAGGCGTGGCGAGGACAAGCTGGATCCAGTTGGAAGTCGTGCCGTCCATAAACTCATGAAAGCCCAGCAA
>CAXGXG010000289.1:0-2616 GCA_964013525.1 uncultured Alphaproteobacteria bacterium
CGCGGGGAATGACAGCAATTTTCAGCGATGTCAGCTCCAACACACCCATTTCGGTTTCTATCCGCATATTTCCGTCCTGGGGAACGAACATCAGCTCCCCATCCGCTGAATAAAAGAATGTGTCCTCCATATTATGGTTGGCGGCATAAAAATAAATGCCGAGCCCCTTTCCATCGTCAGCCGACCCGTTCTCACAAAAGGGAAACAGACCCTGAATAAAGTCTGTCTGGGCCGCCAAGGTGGACGTCGGGTCCCAGCGCATCTGGTTTGGCCCTTCCGAAACAATCGGGCCACGATCATCAAAAGCCGCATGCGTGAACGGCGAAAACGCACTGTGACGTACGGACGGCAGAATACGGTACAGCCATGAACGACGGTTCAATGATCTGGGGGCTGTAAATGCGCTGCCGCTGATCTGTTCGGCATATAGGCCGTACGCTGGGCGCTGTGGGTTGTTTCCGCGTTCAGGCAAGGTTCCCGGAATCGCCTCCGTCGCAAACTCATTGCCAAAACCGCTCATGTATTTAAATTCTGTCATATGCCCATTACCTTTAAGATACAAAAAAAGCCCCAATAAAAGATATTGGGGCTTTTCCGTTTGTTTTCAAATTAGAATTTGAAGTTTAATCCGACAGCCGCAATACCAATACGCTGCTTGGCATCTGCAACGATGTTTGCGGTTCCGCCTGCCGGCTGTGTACGCGAAACATCAATTCTTTCACCGGCAACGTCGATATATGTCAGCGCCAAGTCCATGGAAAGCGCCGGGTTAATGTTGTATGTTCCACCCACACTTGCCCAAATACGGTCACCATCAGGTGTACGTGTTGTACGGAAACCATCCTGTGTCGGTGTTTCATCATACTGTACACCACCACGGAACGTCATTTGATCGTTGTGCTGGTATTCCGCGCCCAAGGCGTAGGCCATGGTGTTTTGATAGTTTTGCGGAACAGATGTCAAAGTTGCACCGGCTGAAGATGTCGCTGTAATGTCTTCAAAGTTATTCCAGCCGAACCACATGACATGACCCATGACAGTCCATTGATCATCAACATCAAAAGCCGCAGACAGGTTTGCAATATCAGGCAGGTCCAGATCGGCACTGGCACTTGCATCTGATGCCAATACAGCACCTGTTGGACCCGTCAGCGTGTAATCAAGTTCCAGATCGTGGCTGATGGCAGAACGATAGTGTGCGCCAAGGCGTGTACGCGTGTTCGGCTTGTACATTACGCCGGCATTCCAGCCGACACTTAACGCATCACCGTCAAATTCTGCAATACCATCACCTGCACCCAGATCAACCGCCTGGCTCAGCTTGGCATCGGCATATTGAAAATCAACGCCACCACCGATCGACCATTGGTCGTTAATACGATAGGCAACGGATGGCTGAATATCATAAGTGGCCAAATCCGTTTCAACCGAATCGTAACGAACAAAGGAATCTTCGTCATATTCGTTGGCAAGACCGAACGGCGCTGTTACCGACAGGGCCAACCACAGGTCTTTGTTATTATCCGCAGGTGTTGCAATGTGAAAGCTTGGAACCGGTGTCGGATCATACGGGTTATCAACATCCCCTGTAATCGGACCTGCATTGGGGCCGCCAACCATTGTCGAACCTGCATTGTCGATATCTGCAAATGGCACGATCAGCGCTGCACCTGCGCTTAACTGACGCTCATCCAGATCAACCAGGCCGGCCGGATTGTAAAAGTTAATGGTTGCGTTGCGTGGCATTGCCGCCTCACCCGCGAAGGATGCACCCTGACCGGATGCTGATTGTTCCTGAATATAGAAACCGGCAGCGTCTGCTTGCAAAGATGGCACCATTGTCATCGCCGCGATCGCAACACCATATTTCAAATAAGATTTCATTTGTTTCCCCTAAACTATGTGATTAAAACCTAATGTATTGAGTGTAATCAAATTCCATCAAAACACAATACCATACCAAAGTCTGGTGTATGGAGGCGAACCGAGGGCAAAAGCCAATCATTTTTATTGGCGGAAATGGCAATTCCACGCTTGACAATTTATACGGAAAGAGTCATATATGGGTTCCCGTGGCGGGGTAGCTCAGCCGGTTAGAGCAGTGGAATCATAATCCATGTGTCGGGGGTTCGAGTCCCTCCCTCGCTACCATTTCCCTTTATTAAATCATATGAAATTATAGTTGCAGTCCTGTGAGCAGACAGTATTTAGCGATCATCCTCCGTTAAAACCAGAAGCGCACACCTGTAACAAATGCGGTTGTGCTGGTGTCCTCGCCATCATCCTGCATCATGCTGCGCGTTTCGCCCACAGCCTGTTCATAGCTGACGCCGACAGCCGACATAGGGGGCAAGCTTGCGGCTGAATTCATAGCCAAGGCGAAGGCCGGTTTCAAAACCATTCAGGCCGCTGCCGATGTTATATTCCGGCACGTCCTGAAGCGCAAAATCCGCCTCGACCCGCGGCTGCAAAACCAGTCGTTGTGACAACAGCAGCTCATATTCACCCTCAACTGTGGCAGATACGTCACCTTCATCACTGACGTAGGCCGTGGCATCAGTCTCAATCCAATAGGGTGCAAGCCCCTGAAAACCTAATGCTGCGAAATCGCGGTCA
>CAXGXG010000290.1:0-2608 GCA_964013525.1 uncultured Alphaproteobacteria bacterium
CAAGCTGAAGCCGAGCGCGAACGCCGCGCCCGCGTCATCAGCGCCGAAGGTGAACGCCAGGCCGCCGACCAACTGGTCGAAGCCGCAGACAAACTCGGCTCCTCCGAAATGGCGATGCAATTGCGTTATCTGTCATCATTTCAGGATGTCACAAACGACAAAACAAACACGATCATCCTGCCCTTGCCACTGGACATCATCAGCAAGTTTACAGGCAACAAATAAGCGTGATTATAGGGCTTTGATTTTCAGCTCTTGATAACGACGTTGAGAAGCCGGTGAGACGACAGCCCGTCCGCCGGCTTTTTGATAGGCTTTGATATTGCTTTTGCGAAATGCCTGCAGGCGCTCTGCGCCCAACATCTTTTCAACACGATCAATCAGAATGCGTGCGCGCCGGGATGGCGGATTTGGTGACATGAAGCCTGTGGGTTTACCGTTCTCATAGGGGAACGGCTTTTTATATTGGCGCACGGTGGGGTCAATGACGTCCCCTTTACCACGATGCCCATTTTCACATGGGCCTTTTAACCACCAATGTGTCATCTGGTCATCTTTATTGGGTGCCTTACCAAAAACGCGCGTGCCCCGGTCATCATAGTAGGAACACACAACAGGCGTATATCCGGCTTTCACACCGCCCAACATATCATACAATGCCTCGGTCGCGATGGCGCAGTGGCCGGCAACCGGATCCGGCTGTCTTTGATTGTGAACGACAACCGCCCATTTTGCAGAGAGCAGATCGGGGCTGAGGTTTTTACGGATGGCTTGGACAATCTCGTCGATTGTCAGTGGATTGCTTTTCTTCATAACGGCACCTATGATAAAAAAACCCAGTGAATATGTCAAGTGAGGAACGCTTTGCGCTTGCCTTACGTATATACAATATGTAATATACGGTCACATTACACAGAGAATTGATATGAATATTATAACTGACCTCTTCCGTCTGCCGTCCAATGACGCGGGCACAGAAATTATGACCCCGACAACATTCACACGTGGGTTTGCAGGCGATCTGAATGCCAAAACCGCGCTTGTATTTGAAGATGACCGCATCATTCTGGCTGTCGAATACGATTTTGACGAAGCGCCGATCTATGTCGATTTTCATATGGATACACTTCATATCGACATCGTTCAGGAAACAGGTGATATCGCAACCTTGGCACAGGCCACCGTCCCTGTTGAAGAATTGGCCCAGATCCAGTCCGCAGGCAGCATTGCCCTGGTAACGGGATCAGCTGATAACAAACTGTTACAAGTTGTGAAACTGCGCGTTCGCGGGCTAGAGAATTACAGATCTGCCGCTTAGAAAACCTGCGTTTGCGGTGTGAAACCAAATCCACGTTTCACATACTGTTCAAACACAAAAGGCTTGCAGGCCGCCCGCGGTTTTTGTAAGTTATCCATTCCAATATGCAGGAGACGTGGCCGAGTGGCTTAAGGCGCACGCTTGGAAAGCGTGTATGCGTTTATAGCGTATCGAGGGTTCGAATCCCTCCGTCTCCGCCACTAAGTCCTTGTTTTTGTTCTGCTTTTGGAAATTATGCCTTTTGCCCCGCACGTTGCGGGCTTTTTTGTGCCCGCTGTTTTGGACGCACTCTGAAGAATGCGATTTTTAACCAAATTGCCTCTAAATTCTCTGTTGTCGATTTTGCGGTGCGTTGCCTGTTAATTCCCTGAGAACAGGGAAATTTACAGGGAATATTTATTTTTCTGATATTCTTGTTTTTAAGTGAACGAGAGAATATATGGTCTAAACAGCCATTTTAGCCAATTAGTTATTAAAAGATCAGGGAATTAACAGGGAATTACAATTTCCTCATCAGGGAATCAAAGCTCTTCATAATCGTGCTTCTAACGTATGAGCTGCTGTATCCTTCAGCTTTTGCAATATCGGACATTTGTTCACCGGCAAAGTGTCGGTCGCGCCAGTCGATGCCTTGGATCAGGCGCTTTAATTCATCTGCAGGCAGATCGAGAATATCTTTGTTTTTATTCTGATCGGGATTGATGATGATGGCTCCGTTTCGACCCCGCCGAACAGAATATGCGACGGTTATTTGATCTTCTGTGATTGCGTTTTCAGGCAGGCTAATCTGGAGAAATTCTTGCGCTAGAATCCTAAGCCCATGCGGGTTAATGCTGATTTGAAGATGATCGAGATCAATTGTAATCTTACTCACAAGGTTTTTGATCAGGACCGGTCCGGGGATATCCGCCAGATGCTTTATGAGGTGAGACTGCCGTGGGTCATCAGCGTTATTTAAAAGTCTTGGGAGGTTTTTTCGAAGATTGAGTTCAATCACCTGTTCGATTTCATGGGCAGGCAGACGAGCAATTAAACCTTTCGGATGGTTTTTATATTGCAACAAGTTCTGTGAGATATAATAACAATATTGTTTATCTCGCTTTTGAGTAAATGTCGGACTGTAAGGCACGCCCTCCATATCAAATATCAAGCCTGTCAGCAGGTGCCTTTTCTGTGTCACCTCTGATCTTTCGATGCTATTACTTTCCAGCATGTCTTGCACCTGCCGCCACTTTTCTTGGCTAATGATGGCAGTATGCAGTCCATCATAGGCTTTCTCTTTATGTTTGA
>CAXGXG010000291.1:0-2601 GCA_964013525.1 uncultured Alphaproteobacteria bacterium
CCCTGTTCCAGGGCGCGCATGTGGCCAAGGGCTGCAAACTCTTCGAGCATGAACAGCACCGGCAAATTAGGCTTCGATTGTTCGACTTCCAGCGCCGCCATCGTCATGTTGAGGATCAGCCGCATCCACTTCGCGTGCGTGGACATGCGCGCCGCTGGAAGGCAAAGATAGACCGTCACCGGCTTGCGCTTCAAATCCCGCAGCCGGAGCGAGCTTTTTTCAAGACTGTCGATCATCGGCGTTGAGGCCAAAAAGCCGAGCTGGTTGCGAGCGGTCGAGAGGATTGAGTTCCGTTCCTTATCAGGCGTGCTCCACATGCTTTTGCCAGTGGCTTTGATCAGTTGCTCAACATCTCGTGGGCAACCCTCACCTGGGGCGAATTTTTCCATCGCTTTGAGATACACACCTTCGCCCATGGACATCACAATGTTGTCCAATAGCTGAGCGAGGTTGACCGCTTCACGCTCCGTTCCAAAAATCATATGAAGGATAACAACGCGCACGAAGTCACGCGCGGCGTTCGTCCAATGAGCATCGCGACTCTGATCGAGGATCAGGGCTTCGGCCATTAATGATGCGTCATCTATCAGGTTGTCGGGATCGGTTTCAAAGAGCTCGGCCAGCGGGTCAAACTGCGCTCGCAATTCGGGCGGGCAGTCCCGCGCACTGCGCCACGGATCAAGCAGCATGTCGCTCAGCTTGATGCTGATGACCTCAAGATACAGGAGATTGCTGCTATTCAGGATTCACTCGACGAAGCCCTGGAGCGATTGCTGGAAGCGATCACTGATATGTATTCCCGACTGGCGAGCCATCTCAAAACTAAGCGAGACAAAGAGCGGCTCAAATGGTCCAAGATCGGTGTGTTTGTTGGAGGCGGCGGCAGTTTGGCCAAGCTCGGGATGGGTGCTCTCTGAGTTCTCTCCACAACGCCATGCACCTTCACGCCGAATAGCCCTTGAAACTGGTCGAATCTGCGCTCATACCGTCCCGCAACGCAAAAAAACTTTTCGCGAAAACGCTGGAAATTAGCACAAATTCTAGCACACAAACTTTCAGCACATAAATATATTCAATTATTACAGTATGATAGCGTAACCGCTATTAGACTTAAAATCGTGAGTCCTTGAGACGTCCCGGTTCAAGTCCGGGAGGGGCCACCACCTTATTTTTCCTTAAAAAGATTTGCACTGACTGCATTGTGCTATACGCCGTGTCCGTCGCAATTGTACAATTATTTTACATTTACAGCATAGTAGTAAACATTGTCCGGATCAGACCCGCCGCTGTCCGGGTTTGTAAAGCACATGGTTACCTCACCCTGATACGAAGGCAGGTTTATAATAGAGCTTGGGAAGCTGAGCGATGAATTCTCCGGAACGGTGTCAAAACCCAGTTGTCTGTTGATTTCCTCGCACAAAGCAGGTGGGAGGTCTTCAAGAAAGACGAGCGCCTCATCATCGGTTGTGCCAAGGCCATTCACCCTCCTGCCGTTATTAATGGCCAGAACATTATAAACTGTACCCATAAGATTAATTGATGTTGGGAGCTGCGGCCTGAAATACCATAAACAGCTGTTGCTTCCCGTTGGGGTGGTGCACAGGGTCGTGAATCCCCCAGCTGTCAGGCGAGGTGGGCCGTCGCTCAATTTATAACGGGTATATTCTGTTGAGATAAGGGCCATAAGGGATGCTGCTTTGGCGGCTTCTATTGACAATGTTTCTCTGTCAATATCACCACCGCCGCGGCCGGAGTTTGTTACAGCGTATGAAAAGTGCGGCAAACAAAGCCACCGCAATCAATATTAAAAACAAGGCATTTCCAGCGTTTTTATGCATTAGTTCCTCAAAAAAATTTGCATTGATTGTAACCTCAAACGCAAATATTCACAAACATATAGGGTAAATGGAATTTGGCGTTAATCAGATGGTCGATCCGTTACGGAACCTTCGCAAGGGGTATCTGTTTGTATTGGCGAGTACAATAGCAACAGATATTTTTGAGGATTTGATATGGATATTTATGAACGTTTAATTGTGGACCACGATAAACAGCGCGCGCTGATGGACAAAATCATGGAAACACACGGCGATACGGAAGCCCGCCAAAAACTGTTTGATGAATTCAAGCTGGAAGCGGAAAGCCACGCCAATGCCGAAGAGCAAACATTCTATGCAGCCTTGATTGATGATCATGAAACGCAGGAACAAACACGTCACAGTGTGTCCGAGCATAAAGAGGCCAGCGATCTGATTGAAGAGCTGACAGAAATGGAAATGTCCAATCCCAACTGGATCCGCAAGTTTGAAGAACTTCGCCATGAATTAACACACCATGTCGATGAAGAAGAGGAAGACGTATTTCCAATGGCACGTAAAGTCATTCCGGAAAAAGAGGCCAAAGCCATGGCAAAAGATTTTGAAAAGCGCAAAGCCTTTGAACAAAAGGACATGGATGGCAAATCAACCGTTAAGCATGTCGCGTAAATCGTTATACATAAGGAGAAGATAATGAGCAAAGAAAAAGACAAAGTGAAAAAACAGGATCACGAATATACAGAGAAAGAGGTGGATGAGGCGATGAAAGAAACATTCCCCGCCA
>CAXGXG010000292.1:0-2598 GCA_964013525.1 uncultured Alphaproteobacteria bacterium
AAGATGGTCGGGGGCCCGCCGCTGGTCATCAAATTGCTGGAAAGCACGCAAGGAAACGGTGTTGTTTTGGCTGAAACGCAACAGGCTGCCGAATCTGTCATCGGTGCTTTTCAGGGCTTGGATGCGAATATTCTGGTTCAGGAGTTTATCAAAGAATCCAAGGGGACGGACATTCGCTGCTTTGTCGTTGGCAAAAAGGTAATCGGCAGTATGAAGCGCACAGCTAAAGAAGGCGAATTTCGCAGCAATCTGCACAAAGGTGGTGCCGGAACCAAGATCAAAATCACGCCCGAAGAGCGCCGTGTGGCTGTCCGTGCAGCTCAAGCCTTGGGCCTACGCGTTGCGGGCGTTGACATCCTGCGCGGTAAAGATGGCCCCAAAATTCTGGAAGTGAATTCCTCGCCCGGTTTAGAGGGAATCGAAAAGGTTACAGGGCGCGACATTGCCAATGCCATCATTGAATATATCGAAAAAAATGCCCGAACATTGGTCAAGAAAAAGAACAAAAAGCCATAAACGCCATTAATTTGGCGTAAATTAAGCCTTTCTTTATATGCGTTATGTAACATCTGGATATAGATAATAATAAGCTTCGGAATAAAATATGCGTAATAAATTAAAACATATGGCCCTTCAGATTTTTACAAAACCACCCGGACAGGACATGGACGGCGTATCAGCAATTCTTCAGGACATTCATCAAAGCCTGACCGACCGCGGATATCATACGGAGCTCAAAGCGACATCACTGGATGCCAAAGATAAGCGCATCACTTTTAAATTTTCTAATGGCGGGGCCTTCCCCCTCGCGTGCGTATCCGTCAAAAAAAGCCGCGATGGGACGTATAGGCAGGCGTCTGTTCAGACCCTTCAGGACATTGAAATCGGCCATTATCAAAGCCTGCGCTTTTCACTGTGCACGGAAAAAGGCCAGACACGTTTAAAGGATTATATCCGTTCAAAAGCTTCGGAATATATCAGGGATGCGGTTGCAGACCGAAACGCCCGCCGGACTTCACAACTGCGTTTGGACCAGACCTTCAGGCGATAGGCTTTTCGCGCTTCTAGAAAATAGCTGCTGTCTGATGGATTTAGCGGGCGATTAAGACGTGATAGAAGTGATACGTGCCTGTTGGCGGCAGGTTATTCCCCTCAAAACAGCCGGTTTCAGAACCGATAAAATGCGTTCCCACTGTAGGGGTTGAGCTTCCACGTCCATACAGTTCAAAGCCGCCTGGCGTTGTATATTCGCCTGTAAAGTATGAATTTGATGATTCACTGACATTATAGGCAATATTATTGTCCTGCGGAATTGACCCATCGCTGTTCAGTCCAACTGTCTGGCGGGCTAGCTCTGTACACAGTTCGGCAGAAACAAATGGGACGGTCATCAGCAATTCACGCCCCCCTGTCCCATTATAGGTTCCGACGCCTTGAATTCTTGTCGTGCCAACAAATATCGGCTGGCCATAGTATTTTGACCCACTGTTGGCCCCGTCCAGCATGTCGTCGGCAATGCTCATATAGCTCACCCCGCCACCATCAGAATGAAACACATGACATTCATTACCTGATGCAGGGTCGCTCGTGTTTTGAAGCAATGTCCCCGTTTCCGGCGATTCAAAACTGATGTTTGTGTCCGAACACCCACCAATCAATTGCAACCGCATAATAGCCGAACGAATTTGACCCGCGTACTGTACCAGTTCCGCAGCCTGTATTGATGCTGTTTCCCGGTCAACCCCGCCTCCCCCACGGCCTGAATTTGTCACGGCATAGGAAAGGGCTGCAAAAAGGGCAACCGCAATTAAGATCAGAAAAAGGGCGTTGCCTTTTTCAACCTGGAAGCTTGATAAAGAGTTCATGTATTCTTCGCCCGTTTAGATTAAGGATGGCGATCCCGGTAGGACTCGAACCTACAACCTACTGCTTAGAAGGCAGTTGCTCTATCCGGTTGAGCTACGGGACCACAAGCGTTTACAGTCAAGATACTACGCACAAAACCATAAAAGGGCAAGTTTTCAAAACATTCCGTCAAGACAGTATAATTTATGATTTTTTCTGAGAAGATGTTTTTTTAGAAGCCGTTTTCTTTTTCGCCGTTTTGGGCTTTGCTTTTTTTGCCTTTTCCATACCGGCCGTATCGGATTTTTTTACACGCGTGCCGCTTGCTTTGGAACGCTCTGGCTTGGCTGCCTTTTTCTTTTCCGTTTCTGTGCTGATTTCGGCCGGGTGATAAACGATTGGATGAAACGGGAAGTTATCCATGTAATTCTGGGGCTTTACCTTGCGCTCTGATGGATCGTGAATTTCATAAGCCCAGCCTTTGCTCTCGGCAAATTCGACAGCAGCGTTCTTGCAATCAAAAACCATTTGAATCTGATCATTTGTATCTTCTGCAGATACCCAACCCATTAGATGTTCCGGTGTCCGGCTACTTAATTCGCACCCTTCCAGATACCAGTGATCCATTTTGCCACCTCGGCCGGATTGCATGGCGCTTTTCGCGGGTTTAAATATGCGTACACGTGTCTTCATCAGATAACCTATATTTAAAATGTCTCATCAAGAATATAGCACTGAGACAGGCAAAAGAAA
>CAXGXG010000293.1:0-2559 GCA_964013525.1 uncultured Alphaproteobacteria bacterium
AAGACGGGTTTGAAACGGTAAAAGGCGAATTGTCGCCATGGTGTATTCGCCTGCCGAACAGGCCCCAGATCCTAAAGCATGATTTGGTTCAGTCAGGCAAAGTTGAAATCCAGAACGAAGGCTCTCAATTAATCGCACTGGCAACGCAGGTTCAACCTGGTATGCGCGTCATGGACTTTTGCGCTGGTGCCGGTGGCAAGACGCTGGCCATGGCGGCGATGATGGACAACAAAGGCTCCGTTGTTGCGGGCGATGTGTTGGAAGGGCGCTTGAAAAGATCAAAGCAACGTTTTCGCCGTGCAGGAATCCACAATATTGAAACACGCGCATTGTCCAGTCAGCGTGACAAATGGGTGAAACGGCAAAAGGGTAAATTTGATGTCGTCTTGGTGGATGCCCCGTGCAGTGGAATTGGCACATGGCGCGGTGACCCTGATAAACGCTGGCGTCAGCTGGGCCCGGGTCTGTCAGAGCTGGTTCCTTTACAGACCGATATTCTTGATAGCGCGGCACGTATGGTCAAGCCGGGCGGTCAGTTGGTTTATGCGACATGTTCTTTGCTGCCAATTGAAAATGAAAAGCAGATTGAAGGGTTTTTGAGAAACCATCCCGAATTTGAACTGGCTGATTATCCTGATGTTCTGCCTAAGGCTGTAAAGGATGGTCGCTATATGAAGGCCAACCCAGCAGATCACGATAGCGATGGGTTTTTTGCCGCCGTTATGGTGCGCAAAGCCGAGGAAGAAAAAGACGAGGCGGAATCGGCCAAGCCCGAAAAAAATAAAAATGATAAATCTTCTGCCGCCGGCGAAGAGTAACCATATCCAAGTCCCGACGACATGAAATTCAGTTGACAGATCGCAACCGGGTTGCTAGATTATGTCAACTATGTTTGATGTTTTAAAATCATATCATCCCGAGGGTGACAAGAAAACCGTTGAGGATATGACCAAGCTGGCCCTGTCCAGCGAACGTCGACTCGCGCTTTTGGAGATGCGAGAAGCTGTTTATCAAGAGCTTCAGGATTATCTGTCTGCGGACAAGCCGGACGCAAAAAAACTCCGAATTCTAGAACAAAAGCTAAGCGATCTTCGCCGCGCCGCTGAGCGTACAGATCAGGCCGAAAAGCCACAGTCCATTTGACAAAATCCTATTTTTTCAGAATTCAGACTTAACCTTATTCCAGGTTAGTGCTATATAGGTCACAGGTAATAACAAAATAATGGCAGTTTCAAATGGTAAACACATGGTTCAAGGCCTTTGTCGCCCTTGTATTTATTGGTTTTTTTGCTGTTCAGCCAGCAATGGCGCAGGGCGATACACAGCCTGAAAACAGCGCCGCGACTCAGCAAGAGCGCGGAGCCACCGAAGTCCCCCCACAAAACCCCGGCGAGCCGATCCTCGAAGAGATTGAAGAAACCGCGCCGCTGGAAGATGCGATACAGGTTGATACCACACGCGATGCGCAAAACCTGGTCGTGCCCGAGGGTGATGCTGCGGACAAAGTTGTTGGTGCACCAAAACCCTGGCAGATGAACTTTGACGAGGGCGCATCCCCGACAAAAACCAAAATGAACGACTTCCATAACTTTTTGCTGATCATTATTACAGCGATTACGCTGTTCGTTATGGGATTGCTGATCTATGTTATGTGGCGTTTCCGTGAGAAGAAAAACCCCATCCCATCCACTTTCACACATAATATGAAACTGGAAGTGATCTGGACGTTGGTTCCGGTCCTGATTGTCATGGCGATTGCCGTACCGTCTTTCCGCCTATTGTATTTCGGTGACCGTATTGCCGATCCGGAAATGACAATTGTTGCAACGGGCTATCAATGGTACTGGGGCTATGAATACCCGGACCACGACAATATGGCGTTCCTCAGCTATATGATTCCGGATGAAGACATTCAGCCCGGACAAAAACGTTTGCTGGAAACAGATAACCGCGTTGTTTTGCCTGTGGATACGAACATTCGTATTCTGGTCACCGCACAGGATGTTCTACACGCCTTTGCCGTTCCGTCACTGGGGATTAAAACAGATGCCATTCCGGGTCATACAAATGAGACCTGGGTACGTATTGAGCGCGAAGGTGTCTATTACGGCCAGTGTTCTGAAATTTGCGGTGTAAACCATGCGTTTATGCCGATTACAATCGAAGCCGTTTCAAAAGAAGAGTTTGAACAATGGCTGGTTGAGGCAAAAGAAGAGTTTGCCTCTAATAACAATATTTATAATCAATTTGCGTCTCTGGGAGAATAACAATGGCAGATCATAAGCCTGGATTTTTTACACGCTGGTTTTGTTCAACCAACCATAAGGACATCGGAACGCTTTATCTGTGGTTCTCGGTTCTGGCCGGTATCATCGGTGTTGCGGCGTCTGTCGTTATGCGTATGGAATTACAAGAACCCGGTATGCAGGTTCTGGCCGATGGTCAGGTCTGGAACGTCCTTATCACTGCCCATGGCTTGATCATGGTTTTCTTTGTGGTGATGCCGGCATTGATCGGTGGTTTTGGAACCTGGTTCCTGCCACTGATGATCGGCGCGCC
>CAXGXG010000294.1:0-2541 GCA_964013525.1 uncultured Alphaproteobacteria bacterium
GGGCATGCATAGCTGTCAAAGCTAAATATTCACCCAACGAATGGCCAGCCGCCATAAGAATATTTTCATTGTCGGCAAAATCAATTCCGACATCTTTTTCCAAAACACGCGCAACGGCAACGCTGACCGCCATCAATGCAGGCTGGGTGTTTTCTGTCATATTCAAATCATCCGCCTCGCCACTAAACATCAGGCCTGACAAATCAAAAGACAGTGCATCATCAACCTCTTGAAAGACCTCTTTTGCGGTTTTGAAATTGTCATGAAGCTCTTGGCCCATTCCAATAAACTGACTGCCCTGACCAGGGAATACAAATGCATATTTCATCTTTGAGATCCTTTTAAATTTATTCCAATTTTGACCAGAGTTTAATTGACCTCCTCGGATGAATCAATATTCTTAAAATTATGAACGATAAAAACAACAACACACTCGCTTGGTGGCAAGGCGCCGTTATCTATCAAATTTACCCGCGCAGCTTCTTTGACAGCAACGGCGATGGAATCGGTGATTTGCCGGGCATTACATCTAAACTTGATTATATTTCAGGTTTGGGCGTTGACGGAATTTGGATTTCACCGTTTTTCACCTCTCCCATGAATGACTATGGATACGATGTCGCAGATTATCTTAATGTGGATCCGATCTTCGGCGACATGTCAGACTTTGACACGCTTTTGGACAAGGCGCACTCACTAGGACTGAAAGTCATTATAGATCAGGTTTATTCCCATACATCTGATCAGCACCCATGGTTTAAAGAAAGCCGCAGCAGTAAAAATAGTGATAAAGCCGACTGGTACGTGTGGCATGATTCGAAACCAGATGGCAGCAAGCCGAACAATTGGCTGGCGGAATTTGGCGGCAGCGCATGGACGTTCGATATTCGTCGTGGCCAGTATTATATGCACAGCTTTCAAAAATCTATGCCTGACCTGAACCTTTACAATGAGGATCTGCGCCACGCCATCTGTGATGTCATGCGCTTTTGGTTGGATAAGGGTGTTGATGGCTTTCGCTTAGATGTTGCGAATATGTACCTGTATGATAAGCAATTCCGCGACAATCCGCCCAAAACCAAAGGCTTTACACGTTTTGGATCAAAACTGGGCGAAGAAGGGTTTTTCTATCCCTATGATCTTCAATATCATGTCTATAATAAATGCCGTCCAGAAAATATCGACGTTATCAAAATGCTTCGCAGTGTTTGTAATGAATATGATGACCGAATGCTGGTTGGTGAAATTTTCAGCGATGACAGTGTCGTGCGCGCCGCGGAATATACGCGCGATGAAACCTTGTTGCATACCGCCTATAATTTTCAATTGTCTGAACCTGAATATTCAGCTGATAAAATCCGCAGTGTGATTGAACATTTTATACTGTCCTCCCCCACCAGTTGGCCGTCTTGGGCCTTCACAAATCATGACTGGTCACGTGTTTCGTCACGCTGGGCCGTAAATGGCAAACCTGATCCGGAACAATCGAAAATGCTTTATGCGCTTCTTTGCAGTCTGTGGGGGACGATTTTCGTCTATCAGGGTGAAGAGCTGGGCCTGACGAATGCTGAGCTGGAAGAAGATCAGATACGTGACCCACTTGGCAAAATCCTCTACCCGGAATATGTGGGACGTGATGGCAGCCGCACCCCGATTCCCTGGTCACATGATGATGAACATGCGGGCTTTACGGATGGGGAGCCCTGGCTACCGGTTGATAAGTCTCATTATGCTAAGGCTGTTAACGTGCAGGATGAGGATCAGGGTTCTGTTCTTAATTTTGTCCGTAATTTCCTTAAATGGCGCAAGGAACATCCTGATATGATCGGCGCACGCATCCAATTTCATGATGCGCACCCACCCGCCATGATCTTTACACGTGGAAATATCATTTGTTACTTTAACCTCGGCAATGAAGAAATGCTGCTGCCCCTGCCCTATGGAGAACCCAAGGCGATGGAGGGTCATGGTTTAAACTTCAGGGTCACGGAAAACTCCCTTATTCTGCCGGCATTTGGCGGTGCTTTTTTTGAAACGGAAGTGCATTAATGCGGTAACAACAACGCTTGCTTCATTGACATAATCATAGGCCGGTGATACCTTTTTTAGTAATTTCAAAAAGGTATATTCAAATGGCAGACAAGAAACAGGGTTTTTCCCTAAAACGCACGTGGAATACGGTTTCCCGTCACAAAGTCGGTAAATGGGTGACAGCATGGCTATTGCCAATCTATACAAATCTCAGTCTACCCCAGTATTTGACAATGCTTATCGGCACACTGGGCGTTCACGCAATGGCCGCCAGCCTGTTGCCTACGCTTGATGATAAGGCAAAGGATTATAAAATTGATAGCGCCGCTATTGATAGCCTCCAACCCTATGGCAAGGTGGTTGTCCGCGATGACAGCTTTTTATCACAGCTTCATTCCGCAACCAAATACCCAGGCATTGTCGGGTTAGTAAGCCACTTATATTGGAAACACAATACCGGCGCATATGCCATGCGTTCAACCACGCCTTTGGACCGCATCTTTTCTGACA
>CAXGXG010000295.1:0-2531 GCA_964013525.1 uncultured Alphaproteobacteria bacterium
AGATTATATATACATTGCTAGGGCTGGGATTGCTGATTGCATCCTATGCCCTTTTTCTTGATCAGTATGTAACGATTGCTGATGTGCGCGATTATTTGTCACGTATTGCCAAGTTTTATCAGGCAAACCCGACTACGACCATCATTGCCTACATTGCTATGTTTATCGTTTCAACGGTCTTGTCCATTCCGGCCACAGCCATCCTCAGCATTGCAGCCGGGGCTTTGTTCGGTTTGGGGCTAGGTATACCGCTGGTTTTGTTTTCCGCAACCACAGGGGCGGTTTTGTCATTTCTGTTGGCAAGGTATTTCTTTGGCCATATTGTCCAAAAAAAATACAAGTGTCAGCTCGATAGCGTAAATGAAGGTATTGACCGGGATGGAAACTATTACCTGTTCAGCCTGCGCGTCATGCCAATCCTGCCGTTTTGCGTTATCAATATTTTAATGGGTTTAACCAAGATGCGCCTTTGGGATTATATGGTCATGACCCTGATCGGCATAACCTCATGGGTTGTCATCTATGTTTATGCCGGCACGATGATCCGCAAGATTAAAGATTTCGAAGATATTATATCCTATGACATTGCGGGCGCTCTGGTTTTATTGGGAATATTCCCAATCCTGGTAAAGAAGGCTTTGGGCTATCTACAGACACGAAAATTAAACAAGGCCAAAAAGGCGTGAGTCTGGATTTTGCCCAAGGGCGCATTATATTGATGGTATGAAAAGAAGACATTTTATCACAGCTTTGACAATGACAACTGCCGCATTTGCGCTGACAGGAGGGCGGGCCATGGCCGATCACGGTGACATTAAGGAAATCAATCTGGATGACGATGTGTGGCGAACACGATTGACGGCTGAGGAATTCCGCGTTTTGAGGGATGAGGGGACGGAGCCATCAGGATCAAGCCCGCTGAATAACGAAAAACGGACAGGCGTGTTTGTCTGCGCGGCGTGCGAATTGCCTTTGTTCAAATCTGAAACAAAGTATGAATCGGGTACAGGTTGGCCAAGCTTCTACGATGCCATTGATGGCCATGTTGATACCAAACTGGATTTCAAAATGATCTTACCGCGTACCGAATATCATTGTGCGCGTTGTGGCGGACATCAGGGTCATGTGTTTAAAGACGGGCCTGAGCCGACAGGACTACGTTATTGTAACAATGGTGTGGCGCTGAACTTCGTACCAGCGGAGGAAAGCCCTGCATGATCAAATTGTCATTCCGTCATCGCTTCTTACTTTCTATTTTCACACTGTTGGCAGGAGTTTTCTTTATGAGCCAAGACGCGTATAGCCAATCAAATTCAACACAAGCCCAGGAGATGGAAAAGGCTATTTTTGCAGCCGGCTGTTTCTGGTGTATTGAAAAGGATATGGAGAAGTTGGAGGGTGTTGTTGAAGCCGTATCAGGCTACACAGGTGGACGAACTGAAAATCCGACATATCAGGACGTCTCGACCGGAACAACAGGCCACAGGGAAGCCATTCAGGTGACGTTTGATCCGTCCAAAGTCAGCTATTCGGATCTATTGGATGTTTTTTGGAAAAACCATGACCCGTTTGATAACCGGGGTCAGTTCTGTGATGTGGGCTTTCAATATACGGCCGCTATCTATTACCTGAATAATGCGCAAAAGAAATTGGCTGAAGAATCCAAAGCTGAGGCTGAAAAGGCGTTAGGACAAGAAATCCTGACCGAGATTGAGCCAGCAGCCACCTTCTATAATGCGGAAGATTATCACCAGAACTACTATGAGAAAAATCCAATTCGCTACAACTTCTACCGCTGGAATTGCGGTCGAGATCAACGTTTGGAAGAAATCTGGTCCAAATCTGAAAATTAAAGCTTTTCAAATCTGATGGCTTTGTGTTAAAAACCATTTTGCTACGCGATAATATGCGGGTGTGGCGAAATTGGTAGACGCGCCAGATTTAGGTTCTGGTATCGAGAGATGTGTAGGTTCAAGTCCTATCACCCGCACCATTCCTTTCCAGTCATGAAAAATGAAACTTTATAGAGGATCCGGCCCTGATCAGGGACGGCCCGTAAATATATTGACATTCGCATCAGAATCCCCCATTTATACAGGCAAATAACCTTTAACAACGTGGAATCGCCATGAAAATCGAAAATTTGAAAAAAGAAAAACTGTCTCACGAATACAAAGTCACAATGGATGAAAAAGAAATCCAGCAAAAGATGGACGCGCGTCTGACAGAAGTTTCAAAAACCGTCAAGATGAAGGGCTTCCGCCCGGGCAAAGCGCCTTTGAACATCGTGCGTGCGCAATATGGCGACGCTGTAAAGGGTGAAGTTCTGGAACGTGCTGTCAACGACGGCGCGACACAGGCGATCAACGAAAATAATTTGCGCCCAGCAGGCCAGCCAAAAATCGAAGTTAAAAAGTTCGAAGACGGCAAAGGTTTGGAATTCCACATGGCCGTAGAACTTTTGCCTGAAATTGAAATGATGGATTTCAAAAAGTTGAAGCTGACACGTAAAACAGCAAAGCCTGATGAAA
>CAXGXG010000296.1:0-2529 GCA_964013525.1 uncultured Alphaproteobacteria bacterium
CGGATTACCGCACACCTGTTGAAAACCTGTATATCTGTGGTGCAGGCGCACACCCCGGCGGCGGTGTTACCGGCCTGCCCGGTAAATTGTGTGCGGCTGAGGTCCTAAAAGACGCCGCTTAACGTCTGTTCCCAACAGTACGCGTACACCTGTGGTTGTCATATCTCCTTGAAAAATCAGGATCCTGCGACATCTTGTACGTAGCATTTTAATCTATTGAGACTTTACAGCCTTTTGGCTAAACTAGGCGCAACGCAATGCCCGATAGTTGATATCGGCCTAAAAAGACAATTTAAACATTTTAAGGACAGTAAAACATGACATCTACAGGACACGACAGCCTGAACACCCGTAAAACACTCAACGTTGATGGCGACTCTTATGATTATTTCAGCCTGAAAGCCGCCGAAGAGGCTTGCGGTGATTTGTCACGCCTGCCGTTCTCGCTCAAGGTTCTGTTGGAAAACCTGTTGCGCCACGAAGACGGCAAAACGGTGACCCAAGATGACATCAAAGCCATGACCAAATGGCTGAAGGACAAGAAAAACCCACGCGAAATCGCCTATCGTCCGGCCCGTGTTTTGATGCAGGATTTCACCGGCGTACCCGCCGTGGTTGATTTGGCCGCGATGCGCGATGCGATGGTGTCCCTTGATGGTAAGGCTGAACAGATTAACCCGAAATCTGCCGTGGACCTGGTTATTGACCACTCGGTTATGGTGGACAGTTTCGGTAACCCGCAATCATTTCAGACCAATGTTGAACGTGAATTTGAACGCAATGCCGAACGTTACGCCTTTTTGAAATGGGGTCAAAGCGCCTTTAATAATTTCCGCGTTGTTCCACCGGGAACAGGAATTTGTCACCAGGTGAACCTGGAATATCTTGCCCAAACCGTATGGAGCGAGGAAGACGAAGACAAGCCGGGCACGAAAGTGGCCTATCCGGATACATTGGTGGGAACGGATTCCCATACAACCATGGTGAACGGTCTGGCCGTTCTGGGTTGGGGTGTTGGCGGTATTGAGGCTGAAGCTGCGATGCTGGGCCAGCCGATTTCCATGCTGATCCCTGAAGTTGTCGGGTTTAAACTGACAGGCAAGATGCCAGAGGGCGCAACTGCAACCGATTTGGTTCTGACAGTAACAAGCATGCTGCGTGCCCACGGTGTTGTCGGTAAATTCGTTGAATTTTTTGGCGATGGCCTGAGCAACATGAGCCTGGCCGACCGTGCGACCATTTCCAACATGGCGCCTGAATATGGTGCGACCTGTGGCTTCTTCCCAATTGATGATGAAACCCTGCGCTATTTGCGTTTCACAGGCCGCGATGAAAAACGTGCAAAACTGGTTGAGGCCTATGCTAAAGAACAAGGCCTATGGCGCGATGACAGCGTCGAGCCTGTCTTTACAGACGTTCTTGAACTGGATATGGGAACGGTTGTTCCAACCATTTCCGGCCCGAAACGCCCGCAGGATAAAATTCTGTTGTCAGATGCGGCGCATGCCTTTAAGGGGCACGTTGAAACGAACGGCAAAGACATCAATGCCAAGCGCGAAGTCAAAGGCGAAGGTTACGATCTGGATATGGGCGATGTTGTGATTGCGGCGATTACCAGCTGTACGAACACATCCAACCCCAGTGTGATGATTGCCGCCGGTTTGGTTGCGCGCAATGCCCGTGCCAAGGGTATGAATGTGAAGCCATGGGTAAAAACATCCCTGGCACCGGGTTCGCAGGTTGTGACCGATTATTTGGAAAAAGCCGGTCTTCAGGACGATTTGGATGCCTTGGGCTTTAACCTGGTCGGTTATGGTTGTACGACATGTATCGGTAACTCCGGCCCGTTGGCCGAGCCGATTGAAAACGCAATCAAAGACGGTGATTTAACTGTCTGCGGTGTTTTGTCGGGTAACCGTAACTTTGAAGGACGCATTCACCAAAACGTAAAAGCCAACTATCTGGCATCCCCACCATTGGTGGTTGCCTATGCCATTGCCGGATCCATGCAAATTGATCTGTATACCGATCCTATCGGCCAGGACAAGGATGGCAATGATGTCTTTATGAAAGATATCTGGCCATCGAACAAAGAAATTCGGGAAATGGTTGAACAAGCCGTCACACCTGAGCAGTTTAAAAACCGCTATGCGAACGTGTTTGAAGGCCCGAAAGAATGGCAGTCTGTGAAAACATCCGGTGGTAAAACATATGATTGGGATATGACATCCACCTATGTTCAGAATCCACCATACTTTACAGGCATGACAATGGACATTGAACAGCCCAAGGATATCAAAGGTGCCAAGGCACTGGCGCTGTTGGGTGATTCCGTGACAACTGACCATATCTCTCCTGCGGGTGCGATCAAGGGTGACAGCCCGGCCGGTTCCTATCTTCAGGATCATCAGGTCAGCGCGCGCGACTTTAACTCCTATGGTTCCCGCCGCGGAAACCATGAAGTGATGATGCGCGGAACATTTGCCAATATCCGTATTCGCAACGAAATGGTTCCAGGAATTGAGGGTG
>CAXGXG010000297.1:0-2522 GCA_964013525.1 uncultured Alphaproteobacteria bacterium
ACGGTAGAGTTTGTACAGGTTCTCCAATTGCGCTTCACGCGGCAGACCCTCCCAAAAATCGTGCTGTTCGGGATAACCATAGCCGGTTTTGAGTGTTTCTAAACACAATTTCGGCAAGCGGTTTTGTTCAGTATAGCGCAAAGCGGCCTTTTCAAAAGGCGGCCAAGAATCGCAAAGCGTTCCGTCAAAGTCAAAGCATATTAATTTTGTCATAAGCTGAATGTAGAATTTTTCAGTCTTCGGGTCAAGATTTTAGCGCGCCTTTACAACGTGCCACAGAAACCAACGTCTGGGTGATGCAGTCCATATTGTACAAAACGTGTGTGCGCCGATCAGATCTGGAAAGTCGTCTCCAAGCGTATAGGAGTCGGTCGAGGCGAGTGCTGCCGTAATATCAAAGCTGGATGTGTAAAAATAAGCGGTTTCGCCTGAAAGACTATGCTGGGGCTCGTCCGGAAGTCCCGCTTTGCGGTTTATTGCAAGGCATATATCCTCACGCACACCATAAAAACGCTCAACAATTTCGGGCAAGTCAGACCCAACCCCTTCAATCTTAGCGATTATAGGGAGGCCATGTCCTGGATGTACGTCAGACGGCCAATTCACCCTGTTCGCGATCCACACCGCCCCCACCGCGACCGGAATTTGTTACGGCATAGGACAGGGCCGCGAAAAGCGCCACGGCAATCAGGATCAAAAAAAGAGCGTTTCCATTTCTATTCATACCTTTGACAGTACGAAATAAATATGGCCACAGAAAGACAAACCTTCTGCCTTCCTAATGCAGATGTGTATAATGGGTGAAATGAAAAAAAAGGAATGCGGGTCCGATGACCATAACCGACCACACCCAGCTGATTGAAGCGCTATATACCAATGGTTGGGCCGTTGTGCCGGATTACCTGCCTGCACAAGCGTGCCGCCAACTGCATGCGCGCATCGATGATTTAAATGCAGCAGACGCCCTGCGGCTGGCCGGTATCGGCCGTGATGATCAGCATCAGGTCAATACCGATATCCGCCGCGATCATATCCATTGGCTATACCGCAACAGTCAGGATGTGGCCGATACGCTTTACCTGTCACAGATGGAAAGCCTGCGTCAGGACATCAACCGCAGCCTGTTTTTAGGGTTATTTGAATACGAAGCGCATTACGCCCTCTATCCGCCTGGCGGGTTTTATAAAAAACACTACGATGCCCTGAAAGGTGGCAAAAACCGCATTGTCTCCACCGTCTTTTATCTGAATGACAATTGGCAACCTGGTGACGGCGGAGAATTGGTTTTGTATGAAGAGGACAGCGACAATCCGCAAAACCCCAACCCCATGATGACCGTCGCCCCACGCATGGGAACATTGGCCGTCTTTTTAAGTGAAGATGTCCCGCATGAAGTTTTGGTCGCCAATAAAGACCGCCGCAGTATTGCCGGCTGGTTCCGTTGCAACGCCTCTTCCGCAGATCGGGTCGACCCGCTGCGATAGAAAATAAAGAAAAAAAAGCTTAGAGTTTTTCCTGCAGGATCTTATTGACCATGGCCGGGTTGGCTTTACCCTGGCTTTTCTTCATAACCTGACCGACAAAGAAACCGAACAGTTTATCCTTACCACCGCGGTACTGTTCAACCTTATCCGCATTTTCAGCCAGAACCTCATCAATCAGGCCCTCAATGGCGCCGGTGTCGGTTACCTGTTTCAGGCCTTTTTCTTCGACAATTGTGTCGGCATCCTTGCCGGTTTCAAACATTTCGGCAAAGACGTCCTTTGCAATACGTCCGGAAATCGTGTCATCTTCAATCAGGGCGACAAGGCCGTTTAGCTGTTCAGCTGAAACAGGGCTTTCCTCAATGGATTTATCGGCTTTGTTCAAGGCCCCCATCAATTCGGTTGTCACCCATGTGATCGCCAGCTTGGGATCGCGGCCATCGACCACCTTCTCAAAGAATTCGGCGCGTGATTTATCAGCCACCAAAACGCTGGCGTCATAGATGCTCATCCCGAAGTCGCCGATAAAACGGTGTTTTTTTGCATCCGGCAGTTCGGGCAGGTTGTCATTGATCGAATCCACCCATTCCTGTTTTAAAATCAATGGCAGCAGGTCGGGATCCGGGAAATAACGGTAATCATGCGCATCTTCTTTGGAGCGCATTGTCCGCGTCTGTCCGGTAGAGGTATCAAACAAGCGTGTTTCCTGATCGACCTTGCCACCGTTTTCAATGATTTCAATCTGACGGCGGGCTTCATATTCAATGGCCTGCTGGATAAAGCGAATAGAATTCATGTTCTTAATTTCGCAGCGTGTGCCCAGCTTATCACCGGGTTTGCGAACCGAAACGTTCACATCTGCGCGCATGGACCCTTCGTCCATATTGCCGTCACATGTTCCCAAATAGCGAACAATCGCGCGAATTTTATTCACATAAGCGACAACTTCCTCGCTTGAACGCAGATCCGGTTTGGACACAATCTCCATCAACGCGGTTCCTGAACGGTTGAGGTCCACAAAACTTTTGGACGGGTGCT
>CAXGXG010000298.1:0-2516 GCA_964013525.1 uncultured Alphaproteobacteria bacterium
ACAACTTCCATACAAACTTAAAGGAAACCGCCAATCACACTACCAACCGTGTAGATAATCAACGCAGCTACAAATCCATATCGTTGCCCCAATACCGCCACCACCCAGGCATTTAGCAATTGGCTCGCCGTCATCGAAACGTTGAAAGCTGTCGCCATCAGTTGCGCTTGGTCCTGGCCTATCCCGAAAGCACCCATAACATCAGGGACTGCAACATTCACAATCGTACTGGAGGTCACCATAACGAATGACGCAACCATGCCCGTCGCCATAACCAGAGGCACATAGGCGCGCCCGAAACGGGCAAAAAGATCATCGACAGTCTCGCCGGCGGCCATCTCTTAACGCCGCGCCGCTTGCGCGCGCCCAAGGACCCAAGCTGGCAACATCGCCGCCAGAAATACCGAGGCAATGATCAAGAAACCATCCTGAAAGCCTAACGTGCTTGCCTGAGCATGCACAACCTGACCCAAATAGTGCAGCGCACCGGATTGATGCACCGCTTCGGGAACGCCAGCCACACTGAATATACCTCCAACACCAACAAGAAGCTCTTGGCTGGCGGCATTGCCTGAAATTTGTGTCGACGCAAGCGCGTCGCTGTGAAATTGCGTCCGGAAGCTTAGCAGGACAACGTAAAAGTTCGTACCCAGAGATCCGCCCAGCTGCCGGACGAAATTCACAGCCCCGCCGGCTGAGTTGAGCCGTTCAGGCGGAACCGCCTTCAATGCAGTACTCATCACAGAAGGCATAATGAAACTCATGCCAAACCGACTTACCATCCCAAAAAAGGCGACGTGCCAAAAAGGCGTGTTGGCATCGGCCCCACCTAACAAGGCAGTGCCAAGAAAAAAGAAAAACAACCCACAGATGATAATGTAATGCGGCTTCGATCTATCCGCCAAGCGACCGGTAAAGGGCAAAGCGAAGGCAACAATAAGGCCGGCCGGCATCATCAACATCCCCGCATCAGTTGCCGACAGACCCTGCACGAGTTGACCAAAGACCGGCACGGCATATGTCGTCGCAAAATTTCCCATGCCAAAGATAAAGGCTATCAAACACGCAGATGCGAACGCCGGAACCCGAAACAGCTGAAGATCCAGCAACGGGTTTTGCGCTTTTGACTGCGACCACAGAAAAGCAGCGCTGCCAATCACAGAGATCGCTAGTAAACCCGAGATATGATCAGACAGCCAGCCAAGCTTCTGCCCGTTCGATAAGGCGCTCACAAGACAAAATAATGTTATGCAGATCAGAAGATAGCCAGCCCAATCAAATTTTGGCCGTTCCCTACTGCGCACTGACGGCATGAAAATTACGCCAAGCGCCAAAGCAATTGTTATCAATGGTAAAGGCACGAAAAAGATGTACCGCCAGCTTAAGGCATCGATTGTTATGCCGCCTACTGTGGGTCCGAGAGCCAGAGCCATCGTCATGCTCATCCCGTAAATTCCCATTGCGAAGCCGCGTCGGTTGGCGGGAAATACCTGAAAAAAGGTGACCATCACTAGCGGCTGGATAATGCCGGAGGACATACCCTGCAGAACGCGGCCAAACACGACCAACGAAAATTCTTCGCTTGAAGCGCAAATCAGGCTGCCTGTTGCGAACAAGACCAAGGTCGCACAGAAACCAATCCGTTGGCCAACCAATGCGACGACAAACGCATTCAACAACTGGCTCGTCGTCATCGCGACGACAAATGCTGTTGTCATGAGCTGCGCCTGCTCTTGCCCTACGCCAAAAGTGCCCATAACGTTCGGAATTGCAACATTGACCATTGTGCCGGTCAACACCATGGTGAAAGCTGCCACCATCCCGGTGCTAGAGACAAGCATGCGGTAACCCGGACCGAAGCGGGCATAAAGATCGTCAACCGATTCCTGGACGCCCACCATGCTTTATACCTTTGTCGTCCGTGCCTTACCTAATATGTAGGCTGGAATCATCGCCAATATGAAGACCACCGCAAGGATCATAAATCCATCTTGAAATCCAAGCGTGTTGGCTTGCGCCTGCACAACTTGCCCAAGGTAATGGAGCGCTCCTTGAGATTGCACCGCCTCAGGCACACCGGATTCATTTAAAAGTCCCTGCACATCACCCAGTAATTCTTGGCTTACGGCGTTACCAGCGGTTTGCGTCGCCGCCAAAGCTTCATTATGCATTTGAGTGCGGAGCTCCATGAAAGCGACAAGACCACTGATACCAAGGGCTCCACCAAACTGTCGCATGAAATTGATACCGCCCGCTGCCCTGTTCAGTTTCTCGGGTGGCATGGATCGTAAGGCCGAGGCATTCATTGCGGGCAAAATTAAACTCTGTCCCAAGCGCCCAATCATCACGAATATAACCAGGCTCCAAAATGGCGTATTGACGTCTGCACCCCACATCAACAGTGCACCTAAGGCAAATGCCGCAAGCCCAGCAATGATAAGAAGATCATTCGGCACGCGGTCTGCCAATCGCCCCGTGTAGGAAAACAAACACATTAACATAATGCCGGCTGGCAC
>CAXGXG010000299.1:0-2516 GCA_964013525.1 uncultured Alphaproteobacteria bacterium
CGCGTTATGCCAGCCATACCAAGGACGGCGTACTGGAATTGATGCCGACCGCCAATCGCGAGCTGTTTACATTCAAATACGTAAACGGCCACCCCGGCAATTTTAAAAAGGGCTTGCAGACGGTTGTCGCTTTTGGCGTTTTGTGTGATGTGGAGGCTGGCTACCCCCGTTTGTTATCAGAAATGACCATCGGTACGGCATTGCGCACGGCGGGCATGTCGGCACTGGCGGCCAAGTATCTTGCCAATGAAGAAACCAAAACCATGTCGATGATCGGCGCGGGTTGTCAGGCGGAATTTCAGGCCTATGCTTTTCGTGCGATCAAGGGTGTGGAAAAATTGCGCGTTTATGATATCGACAGCGCGGTCACAGAAAAATTTATGCGCAATATGGATGGCGCCGGTTTTGAAATTGTGCCCTGTCAGACAGCAGAAGAGGCGGTTGAAGGGGGTGACATCATCACAACCTGCACCGCGGACAAACAATGTGCCACCATTTTGACGGACAATATGGTGGGTCAGGGCATCCACATCAACGCCATCGGCGGCGATTGCCCAGGTAAGACGGAATTGCATCCCGATATTTTAACCCGTGGAGATGTGTTTGTTGAGTTTGAACCGCAAAGCCGTATCGAAGGCGAAATTCAGCACATGCCGGAAGATTTTCCCGTGACCGAACTGCACCGCATTATTAAGGGCGAGAAAAAAGGCCGTTCCAACGAACGTCAGGTCACTATTTTTGATTCTGTCGGGTTCGCGGTTCAGGATTTTTCACTCCTGCGCTACCTCTACAATAAAATTGAGGGGACCGACTATTATGAGACGCTGAACATTATTGGCGAGCTTGATGACCCGCGCAACCTGTTCGGGATTGTCAAAAACGGCTTGAAAGACTGATCAGGTCGCATTGATGATGCGGGCGGCATCGCGGGCACCATAGGTGAAAATCCCGCGGCAGCCGGCGCGTTTAAACCCGGTCAGGACTTCCATCAGACAAACCTCGTAATCCAGCCATCCGTTATCTGCGGCTGCCTTTAACATCGCGTATTCACCACTGACATGATAAGCCAGAACCGGCAGGTCCGTGGTATCAACCACTTCGCGCACGATGTCCAGATAGGGCAGGCCCGGTTTGATCATCAACATATCCGCACCCTCATCTACATCCAGTGCCGCTTCACGGCGTGCCGCCATGCGGTTACCGGGGTTCATTTGATAGGTCTTTTTATCACCCGTCAGGGCGGATTTTGAACCGACCCCGCTGCGGAAGGGTCCGTAAAAGGCGGATGCATATTTCACAGCATAGGACATGATCAGCGTATTGGGGTGGCTTTCATCCTCCAACGCATGGCGGATCGCAGATACGCGTCCATCCATCATATCCGACGGGGCGACAATATCGGCCCCGGCATTGGCCAGAACAACCGCCTGCTGTGCCAAAATGTCACATGTATTGTCATTCACAACATAGCCGCTGTCATCCAACAGCCCGTCATGGCCGTGACTGGTATAGGGGTCAAGGGCAACATCAGCAATTAAACCGGCTTCGGGAACCTTGTCTTTCAGGGTTTTTAACGCACGGCACATCAGGTTGTCGGGGTTCAGGGCCTCACGCCCGGTTTCATCTTTCAATTCCTGTGGGGTGGCCGGAAACAGGGCAAAGGCGGGGATTCCCTCATCAACGGCGGATTTGACCTCTTGGGCCAAAACATCGATGCTCATCCGCATACAGCCAGGCATATGGGCAATCGGTTGGCGTTCGCCCGATCCTTCAACAATAAAAACCGGCCAGACCAGGTCCGCCGTATCCAACCTGTTTTCCTGTACCAATCGGCGCAGCCAGGGCGTGCGGCGCAGGCGGCGGGGGCGATGTGTGGGGCGAGATGTCATGATAGCCTTCCTGATATCATTGTTTTTTCGGATCAATATCTTAACAAGAGAATCGCATGGACGGTATTGAAAACCGAAAACGGTTAGGGGGTGGCCATATACGATTCAAAAAACCCCTTTAAAATCAATGGTCACCGGCCTTAACGAATTTGTAACGGCTTTGGCTTACTCTTTGATTCATCACGGTTGGGGAGCCGTGCGATGAGAATCATTAAAAACATCATCAAGAATGATGGGGGAAAATAAAAATGAAATACGATCTGAACGCTCTTTTATTTAAATTGGGATTGAACACGCTGGTGGAAACCGGTGAAGTGCGCTGGTGCTATGTTGATGACAAGGCGCCCGAACTGTCCGGAAACGCCCATGCGCGTCTGGCCAATGACAAGCGTGATTTGATCGTAGAATTGAACCACGATTACCTGATCATTGATGACGAAGACGGCGCATTCGGAGAAATGTGTCATGAGCATGTTGAGCTGCGCGCACGCCGCATCGAAGGCACCAACGAATTTGAAGTGACGCATCTGGCCTTTGACGGCAGTGAACACGATCCAAAGAACGAGGCTATGCTGCAATTGTGCTGCGGCCTGTTTTATGCCCGTGCATTAAAGGTGAATGAAATGG
>CAXGXG010000300.1:0-2490 GCA_964013525.1 uncultured Alphaproteobacteria bacterium
GGTTTCTTTTATCACAATAGCGAAAACGCCGGACGCGCCGCGGAAATATTTTTTCCAGTTTTTATGGCCCGGTGAGGTTTCGAGCGCAGGGTGCAGGACCGCTTTGATAGCAGGGTGATCTTGTAACCATTTTGCGAGCTTCATTCCGTTTTCAGCATGGCGTGCCAAACGCACATCCAGGGTGCGCAAGCCGCGCAGTCCCATATAAACCTCTTCCGACCCGGGACAATTGCCACTTTGGCGGATGACCGATTGGGCCCGCCTGTAGGATTTCTCATCACGGCAGGAAACAACGCCCAGCATCGCATCGGAGTGTCCGGAGATATATTTCGTGGCGGACATGATGGCATAATCAATGCCCAGCTCTATCGGGCGGAAATTGATCGGTGTGCCCCAACTGTTGTCACATGCGGTTGGAACATTATGGGCGCGGGCAACTTCAATAAACATACCAATATCCTGCACCTCGTAGGTGAGAGAGCCCGGCGATTCCAAATAGATCAGGCTGACCGTATCATCAATCATGTCTTCCAATTCTGCCTTAGTAATCATGGGGACATAGTATTTCACGTTCACGCCGAACGGCTTTAAAGTTTCCTCGGCATACTGACGGGAAAATCCGTAAAAATTATCCGGCAGGATCAGGGTTTTGCCGGGCGCTGCATGCGCATTCAGTATGGACACAATGGCGGCTAACCCTGATGAGGTTGCAACGGCATTAAAGGCGCCGTCCATTTCAGCAACGGCATGTTCAAATGCGCGTGTGCTGGGTGTCCCTTCACGCCCATAGCGATAGGGGGCTTCAAAGCAGTTTTGAAAGCCTGCAAAGTCTTTGATGATAATGGTTGATGCCCTGTGCACGGGTGGATTGACAACTCCGTTGTAATCGCCGGGCCGGCTGGCACAATGGGCCAGGCGCGTGGGCAGGTCATAGGTTCTTTCTTTTTTATCCAGCGTCATATGATCCCCTGATCTGGTTATATCGGGGACGATATTACGAAATTTTTACGCCTTTTGATAGAGGTCTATGCGTGTCTGTCCGTATTGGCGTGTTTGCAATCTGGTCAATGCCGGGTGGGTGATGTCTTCCGGGGCGTCTTCCGCCATTTCAACAATAAAGAGGCACCCGTCCTGAATGCGGTCGTTTTCCAACAGGGCATTGATGACCGGCGGGGCCAGGTCCTGACGATAGGGTGGGTCCAAAAAGACCAGATCAAAACGGGCCTCGCCCAGCCGGGGATGCTTGGCCACTTTATCTGCAGATGTTTTTAAACACAGGCTTTGGTCCTCAAAACGGGTTTTCGCGATGTTTTTTCTTGCCAGATCCAATGCGCTTTGGCTGCGGTCAGCAAATACGCAATAGGCGGCTCCGCGTGACAGTGCCTCTAGACCCAAGGCACCGGTTCCGCAGAAAAGATCGGCCACGGTTGCTTTGCGCAAAGTAAAATCAGGCAAATGGGCAAGGATGTTAAAAAGTGATTCGCGCACACGGTCGCTTGTCGGGCGAATGCGCTCGTCGGCAGGGGTTAACAGGTGTGTTCCGCGTGCGCGGCCGCTAATAATGCGCATAAAATCAGTTTATTCCGTAAAATCGTCTTTTTTTGTAAGGTGTTAAGAGACAATTAGCAAAAACTTTGTTAAAATAATAGGCGAGGATATCTGATTGAGGCACAAAAATCACATGAAACGCATTTTATTTGCCATATTGGCTCTATGGGCGCTCAGCGCGCCTGTCGGACCTGCGCACGCACAAACCTATATTGGCGGCACCGGGACCAACACCACCCAGCAAACTCAAATGAGCTCTGAATCGGCCTGTCCACCGGAAATGATGGAAGCCGGTAATGCATCGGTTGAAGCAAGCGTTGCTGAACAAACAGCCATCCGTGACGGTGTGGTGAACCCGCCAACCAGTGTTTTGGAAACATCTTGTTTCCCGCAAATGGCGATGGTGACCGCGAATGAAGCCGGCAAGATTTTCTCGGGCGACTTTACCTCCGCATTAGGACCTGTGGTTTTGCAGCCTGTATCACAGTTTTTGCAAAGCAACTTTTTGGATAGTATCGGCCGTGACCCGGATTTTGGTGCGGTGATTACCGCAACCCTGGGCGGAATTCTGAATGACCTTTTGGGTGGCCTGTTTGGCGGCGGTATGTCGGCCAGCTCCTTTGAGTGCCAGACCTATCAGGATATTGCGGATGCCGCGCGGACCAGCCCGATTAGCGGTGACATCGCATTAATGACAGCATCCGAGCTGATTTCAACTGCGCTGAATTCTTCTGTTTCAGACGAAAACCGCTTTTTGGCCGGATTGGCAGGTGCCGCGTCTGTTTTCGGTGCACTGGATCAAGCCAAAGCCAATTTGAACAAGGACCCGATCCCCAGCTTAAACGGGGTGCGCGGATACAATGCAGTGTTGCAAAGGTTGAACTATCGTGAATATTAATATGCTAAAACGCGGGCTGATCGCCCTTGGCTTGACCGGGTTAA
>CAXGXG010000301.1:0-2487 GCA_964013525.1 uncultured Alphaproteobacteria bacterium
AAATAACAGGCCTGAGAAAACCGAGGTTAAGGGACGCTATGAAATACAGTTGGGTCAGGGGCCTTTTACTGTAACGGCCATTGCTGACAGGATTGATCGTGATAAAAAAGGCGCCATGGCAATAATCGACTATAAAACAGGCGCACCCCCTGCCAAAAAGGATATAGAGGCCGGGTTTTCACCACAATTGTGGTTAGAAGCCCTGATCGCCAGATATGGCGGTTTTGAAGGGCTGGATGCCGGACCTGTTCACTATCTGGGGCATTGGGTTATCTCAGGCGGCAGTGGGGTGAAAATGAATGAAGAATTAAAATCCACTGACTTCGAAGGGGATATCCGCACCACTGAGGATGGGTTAAGGGGCTTGATTGATACTTTTTACACGGACGGCACGCCATATCTTTGCCGGCCGAACAGCAATGCGCTTCCGCGTTATTCGGATTACACCCACCTGGAGCGTGTTTCCGAATGGGTCTATGATAATGATATTGATGAGCAGGAGGTCGGAAAATGATCACCGCACAAGTGTTAAAGGAATTGGCTGAGCATCACGATCCGAACCAGCGTCAGGCCCTGGCCGCCAATCCGGAAACCAGTGTCTGGGTCAGCGCGTCGGCAGGAACCGGAAAAACCAAAATTCTGACCGACCGCGTTTTACGCCTGATGCTACCGCGGCGTGACCAGCCACCTGAAAGCGCCACACCACCCGATAAAATTCTGTGTCTGACCTTTACCAAAACAGGCGCCTCGGAAATGGCGGACCGTATTCATGAGCGTCTGTCCAAATGGTCGGTCATGCCCGATGACAAGCTGGCCAGTGTATTGGAAGCGCTGTTACAATATCCGCCTGATGCCGATACGATGTCCGCGGCCCGCGCCCTGTTTGCGGGCGTGGTGGATACGCCGGGCGGTATGAAAATCATGACCCTGCATTCCTTTTGCCAATCGGTATTGAAGCGCTTTCCGTTGGAGGCCGGCTTGCCCCCGCATTTCGAAGTTCTGGACGAGCGCACCGCCAACGAATATTTGCAAAAGGCCCTTCGCGATATTGTTGTTGAGATACGCAAGCATCCTGACAGTTCTGTGGCCGATGCCTTTACCCGCCTGTCACGGACTTTGAATGCAGAACAGTTTCATGAATTGATGCAAGACATCATTAAAAACCGCAGTGCGGTACGCAAATTACGCAACCGTTATCCTGATGTTGAAAATTTGCAATCTGCCCTGTTCAAACTGGCCGGCTTGAACCGCCCGATCACGGCTGAGGATTATAAATCTGAATATGCTCTACCCGATGGGGATTTTTTGGCCCTTTGCCGGGAACATATTGATCCGCTTTTAAGCTCCAAAGGTAAAAACGACACAGTCCTTGCCGACCTGTTAACCGAATTTGCCGCGGCCGATGAACCAAGCCGGCTTAGGATGTTTGATAACTATGCGCTTGGGTTTTTAACGCAAAAAGGCACCATTCGCGCATCTGTCGTCTCAAAACCGGTTTCAACGAAATTTCCGGCCTTTGCCGATGCCGCCCAAAAAGAGGCAGAGCGGCTTTTTGATTTACATGAAAAACTCAAAGCCATTTATTTGTCACAAATGACCTATGATCTGATGGTAGTTGGCTTTCAAATGATGGACCATTATAACCGCGCCAAATCAGCGGCCGTTCAACTGGATTATGATGACCTGATTGATTATACAGAACAGCTTTTGGATGACCCTGAACAAGCCCTTTGGGTTTTGTATAAGATGGACCGCGGCATTGACCATATTCTGGTCGATGAAGCGCAAGACACCAGCCCATCCCAATGGGCGGTTGTGCGCGCGCTGGCGATGGATTTCTTTTCCGGTATGGGCGCGCGGTCCGATACTCTGCGGACACTTTTTGTGGTTGGTGACGAAAAACAATCCATCTTCAGTTTTCAGGGTGCAGATCCGGCCGGGTTTCAAACCATGCAGGATTACTTTCAGGAACAAATCACACAGGCGGAATTGAATTTTGTTGCCGTCAATCTGTTGCGGTCTTTCCGATCGACGTCAGCCGTTTTGGAAACGGTCGATCATATTTTCTCCGTTCCGGCAACATTGTCGGGCGTGCAGACGGATCTGACCCGCAAACTGGTTCACGAGGTCCACTGGACAGGACAGGCCGGCCGGATTGAAGTCTGGCCATTGATCAGCGCGGATGATCAGGCCCCATTGCCCCCGTGGTCGCCGCCGATTAGTGTCATTAACAGTGACAATGCCGATGTGAAACTGGCGCAAACCATTGCCGATAAGATTGCCAATTGGCTGGACAACCATACGGAGCTTCCTTCCAAGGGTCGCCCCATCCGTCCCGGCGACATTATGATCCTGTTCCGCAGTCGCGGGGCTTTATTGGACCATATCTTACGTGCGCTTAAGGACAGGCAAATTCCGGTCTCCGGTATTGATCGTATGGTTCTGACCGAGCATCTGGCCGTTCAGGACTGTCTGAAAATGGCTGAG
>CAXGXG010000302.1:0-2482 GCA_964013525.1 uncultured Alphaproteobacteria bacterium
TGAAGTTGAAGGTTACGAGGCCGATGACATTATCGCAACCTATTGCCGTTACGCCCACGAACAGGGCCGCAAGGCCACCATCGTCTCCTCTGACAAGGATCTGATGCAGCTGGTCCGTGGTCAGGATATCCGTATGTTTGAACCGATGAAATATCGTTACATGAAGGACGAGGATGTCATGAAAAAGTTTGGTGTCACCGCTGACAAAGTTGTCGATGTTCAGGCCCTGATGGGTGATTCGATTGACAACGTTCCCGGGATTCCTGGAATCGGTCAAAAAACAGCCGCCCTTTTGATTAACGAATATGGCGACCTTGAAACGCTATTGTCCCGTGCGGAAGAAATCAAACAAAACAAACGCCGCGAAAGCCTAATTGAATTTGCCGATCAGGCCCGCATATCGCGCAAACTTGTTGAACTTGACGCTCACGTTGATGTGCCTGTCCCGCTGGAGGATTTAGGCATTCATGATATGGACACAGAAAAGCTGGTCGATTTCCTGCGCGACCTTGGCTTTAATTCGACCTTGGCACGTGTTCGTCAAAAGTTCGAACAGATGGATGATTTTGAAGCGCCTGAGGTTGAAGAAACCGTCGAGCAACAGGAATATGAGTTGGTACAAACCAAGGACGCCTTGCAGAAATGGATTGACCGTGCCTATGAAAGCGGTGTCATCGCGGTTGATACGGAAACAACCTCCCTCACCCCGGCCGAAGCCGACTTGTGCGGCATTTCGATCAGTACTGAAGCCGGCAACGGCTGTTATATTCCGGTTGGCCACAAAACCGAAAGCAATTTTGAGGCTGGGTTTGATTTTGATGGCGATGATAAAAAAACCGACAAAACGGAACAGACTGCTGACCAAACGCAATTGCCGATTGATACGGTGATGCAGATGTTAAAACCGTTGTTGGAGGACCCTTCTGTCCTGAAAATCGGTCAAAACATCAAATATGACATGCAGATGTTTTTCCCGCATGGGATCACCCTTGCGCCCGTTGATGACACAATGGTCCTGTCCTATGTTCTGGACGGTTCTCAACACAAACACGGGATGGATGACCTGTCCCAAAGATATCTTGAAAAAACACCAATCTCCTATACGGAGGTTTGCGGCAAGGGAAAAAGCCAGATTTGCTTTTCCGAAGTGCCCTTGGACACTGCGCTCAACTATGCAGCTGAGGACGCGGACATCACCCTGCGCCTTCACAACATACTGAAGCCACGCTTGGCGAATGAGCATATGGCCACTGTATACGAGACAATGGACCGCCCATTGGCGCCTATTATTGCCTGTATGGAATATCTAGGTGTGAAGCTGGACCCTGTCGTTTTAAAAACGATGAGCGATGATTTCGCCAAACAGCTAAACAAGATGGAAGAAGAAATCTTTGAAATTGCAGGTCACAGCTTTAACGTTGGTTCACCCAAGCAATTGGGCGAAGTTCTGTTTGAGGAAATGAGCCTTGAAGGTGGTAAAAAAACCAAAACGGGGGCCTATTCAACCTCGGTCGATATTTTGGAAAAACTGGCTGAAGACGGCGATGAGATTGTCGAAAAAGTCCTTAGCTGGCGCAGCATGTCCAAGCTGAAATCCACATATACAGATTCCCTTCCGCAACAGATCAATCCGAAAACCGGACGTATTCATACATCCTACGGCACGACCAACGTCACCACAGGGCGTTTGTCATCTAGTGATCCGAACCTTCAGAACATTCCGATCCGTACCGAGGACGGTCGGAAAATCCGCAATGCCTTTGTGGCAGAGGATGGCTATACCCTCATGTCTGTGGATTATTCGCAGGTGGAATTGCGCCTGGCGGCGGAAATGGCCGGTATTCAGGCGTTAAAAGACGCCTTCCGCGATGGTGTGGATATTCACAGCCTGACCGCCAGTCAGGTTTTTGACATTCCTTTGGATGATATGACCCCGGAAATTCGCCGCAGTGCCAAAGCCATTAATTTCGGCATTATTTACGGCATCAGTGGTTTCGGCCTTTCCAAACAGTTGGGTATCGGCCCGAAAGAAGCCGGCAAGTATATCAAGGCCTATCTCGCGCGTTTTCCCGAACTTGAAGACTATATGGAGCGTACCAAGGAATTTGCACGCGAACATGGCTATGTCGAAACCTTCTTTGGACGCAAAGTCTGGATCCGCGGGATTCAAGACAAAAATCCGGCTTTCCGCCAGAATGCGGAGCGTCAGGCGATCAACGCCCCGTTACAGGGAACGGCAGCCGATATTATGAAGCGCGCAATGATTCGCCTTCCCTCTGCCTTAAAAAATGCAGGTCTGGGCGCGCGGATGTTGTTACAGGTTCATGATGAATTGTTGTTTGAAGTCCCTGAAGGCGAAGAAGACGCAACAGAAAAACTGGTTGTTGATATCATGCAAAGCGCCGGACCGGGTATTGAAACACCATTACTGGTTGAGGCCGGATGGGGTGAAAATTGGGCCGCTGCACACTAAAGGGCACAG
>CAXGXG010000303.1:0-2465 GCA_964013525.1 uncultured Alphaproteobacteria bacterium
TCCACCCCAACCTCGACTTTCCCGTTGGGCCATTGTATTACATGATGGGTTTTGATATTCCGGTATTCACGCCCATCTTTGTGATGAGCCGCATTACAGGCTGGTGCGCCCACATTATGGAGCAGTTGGCCGATAACAAGCTTGTCCGCCCGCTGAGCCAATACAATGGTAAAGATAAGCGTGCTGTTCTGCCCATAAACAAACGGGCATAAATCGCAACGTTATTACGACTTATTCTGGCGTTCCATAAATTCAGGCTGCGGTGTCCGTACCATGTCGTGGTAGAGCTGAACGATGTGTTGAGCAACCTCGTTTTCACCATAAGTAAAGTTGTCGATGCCTGAAATCGGCGTAATTTCAGCCGCTGATCCTGTGATGAAGCATCCTTCGAACTTCGGCAGTTCATCTGGCATAATTGTGCGAACGTTGACCTTGTATCCGTTTTCCTCAGCCAAGGAGATCGCCGTTTGACGCGTGATTCCGTTAAGGAAACAATCCGGTGTCGGGGTGTGCAAAGCCTTGTCTTTATCAATAAAAAAGATATTGGCGCCGGTCGCTTCGGCTACATAGCCGCGGTAGTCCAGCATCAGGGCATCGTCATAGCCCGCCGATTCTGCCGCGTGTTTGGAAAGGGTGCAAATCATGTACAAACCACAAGCCTTGGCATTGACAGGCGCACTGTCAGATGCCGGACGGCGCCAACGTGAAGTCATCAGGCGTAAACCTTGTCCTTTTTCTTTGCCTTTTGCATATTTCAGGTTTCCCCAGGCCGCCACGCCCACATGAATTGTGGAGAGTTGTGAGGAAATGGCCATCATCTCGCTGCCGCGCCATGCCAACGGACGCACATAAGCATCGGACAGATTGTTTCTTTCCATCACTTCATAACAGGCTTCGTTGATTTCTTCTACGGAATAGGGGATCTCCATATCCATGATCTTGCCGGAATCAATCAGGCGTTGGTTATGTTGCGTCAATTTAAAGATAGAGCCGTTATAGGCGCGCATTCCTTCAAAAACACCGCTGCCATAGTGCAATCCGTGGGTTAGGAAGTGGACTTTTGCGTCTTTCCAATCAACAAATTGGCCATCCATCCAGATGACGCCATCCAATTCATCATACCCTGCCATTTTAAAATTCCTTATCTTTGATGGGGTTTTAAATTCTATTCAGTGTAGGAACAAAAGCTGTTATATTGCAATATGGATTTAATGAAAAAACGACAAATACTGGTGGTTGATGATGATAAGCGCCTGCGAAATTTGCTGTCAAAATACCTGACCAAGAACGATTGTCTTGTCATTTGTGCAGAGGATGCTGCCGCAGCTGAGGCTTATCTTGATCGTTTTCAGTTCGATTTGATGATTGTCGATGTCATGATGCCGGGTGAAGATGGTGTTTCATTTTCCAAACGCATGAAAAACGCGCATGCCGATATGCCTATATTGATGCTGACCGCCCTGTCTGAAACCGAAAACCGGATTACCGGGTTGGAAGCCGGTGTTGATGATTACCTGCCAAAACCATTTGAGCCCAAGGAACTGATGCTTCGTATTCAGGCCATTTTGCGCAGGACCCTGCCAAACAAGAACAGCGCCCAGCAAATTGGAAAATATGTATACAGCCCTGATCAGCGCCGTTTGCACCCAAATGACGGGGACGTTGTCAACCTGACGGAGTCCGAAAACGAGCTTCTTAAAATTTTGCACCAATCCCTGAACCAAACTGTTGACCGTTATGAATTGGCCGACCGGATGGGGCTTGATGCATCTGAACGATCTATTGATGTACAAATCACGCGTTTGCGCAAAAAAATCGAAACCGACCCGAAAAACCCGCGTCATTTACAGACTGTCCGGGGCAAGGGTTATGTTTTACGAGGGTAGGGGGCCGTTATGTTGAAATCATTTAAACGCATGGTTCCCCAAACGCTTTTTGCGCGATCGCTTTTGATCATTGTAACGCCTGCGCTGTTACTGCAGCTGTTGGTGGCAATCTTTTTCTTTGACCGCCATTGGGATGAAATGACCGAACGATTGGCGCAAGCCGTATCGGGTGAAATTGCTCTTGCAATGGATGATATGGACCTGACCGGCCTAAGCGTACCGCCAGCCATGCAAAGTACTGTTGTGGATACGGGGTTTAAAAAACACTTGGGTTTAAACTTCTTTTACGAGCCTGATAAAACCCTTTCAGATTATAGTGAAAGTGACGGCCTGCAATTTATTAGCGAGGTTGACACCCTGCACGATGAACTAAACCGTCGCATTGACCAGGATTTTATAATCCGCTTCAGCCGTGATGAAAAATGGTACGAGGTTGTAATTGATATCCCTGGTGGGGTCATGAGGGTCAATTTCCCCGAGCGCAGATTATACACATCAACCTCCTATATCTTTTTGCTTTGGATGATTGGCACCAGTTCTATCCTGTTTGCGATTGCCATATTGTTTATGCGTAACCAG
>CAXGXG010000304.1:0-2453 GCA_964013525.1 uncultured Alphaproteobacteria bacterium
CATTGCAGATGTTGCAGAGGCGGACGTTAGCGAAATCGCTGCCATTGAAGGCTTTGACGAAGATGTCGCAGCCGAGCTTCAAAACCGTGCAAACGTATGGCTATCCGCACGCAATGAAGAGCTGCAAAACCGTCTGGATGACCTGAAGGTTGAAGACAGCCTGATGAAACTCGAAGGTTTGAACTATGAAATGTTGGTTAAACTGGGCGAGAACGATGTGAAGACGGCCGATGACCTTGGCGATCTGGCAACAGATGAGCTTATCGAGATTGTTGGTGAGAAAAACATGAACCGCCAGGATGCCGAAGCCATGATTATGGCCATCCGTGAAACATGGTTTGCCGATGAAGAGCCTGTAAATGATACAGGCGAAGACAGCGCTGACAAAGCGGCTGCAGAGGCATAAGCCGATATTAGATATCAAAAGCCCCCTGATCTGGGGGCTTTTTTTATTGGCGTGATTCGATAAAATGCTTTAGAACACTATTTAATAAGCAACAACGTTTGCAATTTTTACGAGATTTAGGTACAACCCTTATATGGCTGACAAAAAAGACAATACAGATAAAAAAGATGACGACAACGCTGGTAAAGGCCGCAAAACGCTGAGCCTTGGGGGCAAGCTGAGCTTGAAAAACCCACCGACATCCAAAGGTGGTGGCAGCGGTTCCAATACAGTGACCGTCGAAGTGCGCCGCAAACGCACCGGGCCGTCATCAAATCGTCCAGCAACCGGTGGCGGTGCACGCACCTTGACCGAGGAAGAACGCCAAGCACGTGCCGAGGCGCTGAAAAAAGCGGCTGAGCACAAACCATCCAAAGAGAAAAAAGTCGGTCAATCCTCTCTTAAAATTAAAAAGCAGGAAGAGCCTGAGCCGGAAGAAACCGTCGAAGACCCGAAAAACGCAGCTGATGATGCGCGTAGCAAAGAGCTGGAGAAGCTCAATAAGATTAATGCGGACACAAAACGCAAAGCAGACGAAGCCGAACGCCAGCGTCTAGCTGATCTTTCTCGCCAACAACAGGAAGACGCCGTCCAGAATCGCAAAGCAACAGGCCGCAAGGCTGCTGGATTCTCAGCCGATTTTGAAGATGACCGCAGCGACAAAGCGACAAAACGCAAACTAAACAAACCGATCAAAAAGCGCCGTGCAGGCGGACGCCGTGACCTCAGCAACCTGACGGTTAACGAGGCTGTGAACTATGATGATGCGAAATATGACCGCATGCCATCCATGGCGGCACAGCGACGCGCTCGTGAAAAGGAGCGCATGAAGGCCAACAGCCAGATGGAACACAGCAAGCAAGTGCGCGATGTGACCATTCCTGAAGCCATTACCGTTCAGGAACTGGCAAACCGTATGGCTGAACGTGTTGGTGATGTTGTTAAAAAGCTGATGGAACAGGGTCTGATGGTCACATCAAACCAAACAATCGATGCGGATACAGCGGAATTGGTAACGCAAGAATTCGGCCATAACGTTAAACGCGTTTCCGCAGCTGATGTTGAACTCGGCATGTTGGGCGATGATGATCAGGCCGGCGATTTGAAAGCGCGTCCACCGGTTGTTACCATTATGGGCCACGTTGATCACGGTAAAACCTCTTTGTTGGATGCCCTGCGCGCGACAGATGTCGTTGCAGGTGAAGCCGGCGGGATCACACAGCACATCGGTGCTTATCAGGTTAAACTGGAAACAGGTCAAAAAATCACCTTCCTGGATACTCCGGGTCACGCAGCCTTTACAGAAATGCGTGCACGTGGTGCGGATGTGACGGATATCGTTGTTCTGGTTGTCGCTGCAAACGACAGTGTTATGCCACAAACAATTGAGGCGATTAATCACGCTAAAGCGGCCAGTAAGCAGATTATCGTCGCCATTAACAAAATTGACCTTCCGGAAGCAGATCCGGATAAAGTTCGTACAGAGCTGCTTCAACATGAGATTATCGTTGAGAGCCTTTCAGGTGATGTTCAGGCCGTTGAAGTGTCTGCCCATACAAAGCAGGGCTTGAAAGAACTGGAAGAAGCCATCCTTCTGCAGTCTGAAATCCTAGAGTTAAAAGCGAACCCGGACCGCAGCGCAATCGGTGCTGTTGTTGAGGCCAAGCTGGAACAGGGCCGCGGCGCGGTTGCAACCGTTCTGGTTCAAAAAGGTACACTTAAAATCGGCGACATCTTTGTATGTGGCGCGGAAAGTGGACGTGTACGTGCGCTGATCGATGACAAAGGTAACAATGTGGATGAGGCTATCCCGGGCCAACCTGTTGAGGTTTTGGGCTTGAACGCCGTGCCATTAGCGGGTGATGACTTTGTCGTTGTTGAAAGCGATGCCAAGGCCCGTGAGATTGCGGCTTACCGTACGAAGAAAATCAAAGACATTGAGGCGGCCAAGCTGAAGCGCGGCGGCTCCATGGAAATGTTCATGGCGCAGTTGAAGGAAGGCGAAGTT
>CAXGXG010000305.1:0-2448 GCA_964013525.1 uncultured Alphaproteobacteria bacterium
GCGATCAATCCCGCCGCCCCCGCGTCCGGAATTTGTCACGGCATAAGATAGCGCCGCAAATAACGCCACGGCAATTAAAATCAAAAACAAGGCATTTCCATCGTTTTTGTTCATGTTGACATTATACATTGGAAATGTGTCATTGAAATGATTATAAGATTCATCCATACCTAACAAGTCTACAACAAAATCTTTTTTAAAAAAACCATAGAGCTCAAATCATGCTATGGCTTGCTTTTTCGTTTTAAAGTTTTCAGGCAAGCAGTGTTTAAAAATTTTCTATTGAAGAAAGCTTTAAGTATTGATTTTCAGGATGATATCAATTAACATAATCCCTTACTTCTTAACTCTACTATTGGAGCAAGTATGTTTGGAAATAAAGCCGCAAAAAAACTAATTGATGCAATCACACATAACGCCAGTGATTTTGATGTCCAGGCGCTCATTAAGACTGCCCACAATCTGGATTGGCAGGATTCGATTGGCAATACGGCATTGATGTATGCATGTGCTTATAACCGCGCAACCATGGCTGATATGCTTATTAAGTCGAACTGTAACACTGACCTTATGAACGACTATGGCAATACGGCATTGCATATTGCGATTATTGAAAATCATATGCTTTTGGCCGAACGCCTGGCAACTTCATTGAACAATATAAATGCCGTAAACGAAGCTGGCGACACGGCCATGATTTGTGCCGCCAGTCAGGGCATGTCAGGCGTGGTTTCAATCCTGTTGAAAAAGGGTGCGAACCCTAATCATGTCAATACGAACGGTGATACGGCGCTAATATTTGCTGTGAATGCTGAAAGCACAGACATGGTCTCTGCACTAAAAAGCGCAGGCGCTGATACGCGTGTTTTAAATGAAGCGGAACATGAAATCATGGAAACACTAATAGAAGGTGCCGGCCCCTACTATAAAGATGACGATCATTCCGTTGAAAAATATGAAGGAGATGACGAGGATGGTAATGAGCTGTCTACGGTCTTTAACTTCAAATCCAAAACGATAACCCGATATGCCGGGGAAACAGCCGTATCAATGCCATCCCCTTTCCGGAAGGCATTTGAAAAGGAAATCATGGCTGCCTATAATTGGGGGGTGGATAATGGAATGAATTTGGAGCGTCCGAATTTTGGCGGCCCCGGAAACAAATCCCCATCACTTTAACGCTTCTCTATGCCTCTACAGTGCGTGTGTTGTGATCGCGACCGCGCACAACGGGTTGATGGCGCCCGCGTTTATTGATTGAGAAATCATATTTTTTGGCCCCGAACTTTTCCGCAATATAGCGCATGGCGCGTTCCGGGTCACAGGCTCCGCACATAAAGATGTCTACAGATGCGAAATCACGTTCTGGCCAAGTATGGATACTGATATGACTTTCCGCCAGGACCGTAACACCCGACACGCCCATACCTTCACCAAACGGGTGGTAATATTCGTGGAGAATAACTGCGCCTGCTTCTAGTGCGCCTTGCTTCAGCGTTTTTTGGATAAAGCCCAAATCACCCATTCGTTTTACATCCCAAAAATCGACCAGGATGTGTTTTCCGGCATAATCTTCGCCAGTCTCAGGACATGTTGAAAAATGGTCTGTATTATAAATATTCATATTCCCCCCAAATAAATTTAAATGTATTCCTGCAACCATGGCGGCAGAACGAAAGACGCCAAGTGAATTTCAGGTGTGTAATGTCTGGTCTCGATTTTGGCCTTTTCAAACCGCGTGTCCAGATCGTCTAATGAAAATGAGATTTCTTCGGTCTTATTACTGGCGTAACCAAAAGCGGCGTAACCGCCATAATAAGTTGGCACAACTGAAATGTAGCAACCGGCCTGCATTTCAGCCTGTTGCAACAGGTGAATGGTACGCCCCATATTCCCCTTTTGAAAAAACGGAACGCCACCCTGACATGAAATATAGCCCTCGTCGCTTAAGATGCTTTTTAGCTGCTTGTAAAATTCATACGTGAATAACCGCTCACCCACACCAAAACAATCCGTGGAATCTATGATGATGACATCGAATTTATCGTCTGTTGTTTTAATAAATTCAGCCGCATCATTAATTATCAGTTCTGTTCTGGGGTCCTTATAGATATCACCACCCAAATTAATTTCAGGCAGATGCTCTACACAGGCATCGATAACCATTTTATCAATATCGACCATGACCACTTTTTCCAGGGTCTTGTGTCGTAAGACTTCACGTAAACAACCACCGTCACCACCGCCGATAATCAGGGCTTTTTTGGGATTGCTATGCGAAAAAAGCGGAACATGTGTCATCATCTCGTGATAGATAAATTCATCCGACGTAGTGGTCTGTATAATCCCGTCGAGAACCAGAACTTTCTTAAGCTCATCATTCGTATAAATGGCCATTTTCTGATAATCGCTTTTTCCCTGAAAGAGGATTTCATTAATTTCAAAACC
>CAXGXG010000306.1:0-2435 GCA_964013525.1 uncultured Alphaproteobacteria bacterium
ATCGCCGAACGGCTCAATGACAAGTCCCAATTCTGCAAATTCATCCCGTCGTGCGGTCAAACGGTCAATATCGCTATCTTCCATTTCAATAATTTCTGGAATCAATAGGCCCTGACGTTTGATCCCGGTTTCTGCAATTGCTTTTTTCATGCGCTCATAAACCAAACGTTCATGCGCGGCGTGTTGATCAACAATCACGATACCGTTTTGGGTTTGGGCCACAATATAGGTTTCATGCAGCTGCGCACGTGCAGTCCCGAGAGGGAAGTTTTGCTGTGCCGCATTTTCCAGTGGCGCCGTTTCATGATAGCGCGCAGATGGTGCCATTTCCGACAAGCCGCCAAATGATTGCGCATCGTTTTGTCCAAAAGTCGACGGATTGGTGAAGGTTTCGGGCGCACCTTGAAACGGTTGCGATTGATAAGGCGCGGATTGAAAGCCTCCGTGCGATGATGCCGGAAAGGAAAAAGGTGTATTTGTGACAGCCGGGTCAGGATAAAAACTGCTTTGTTCTGGGGATATCCTCGACAATGCATCCTGTGCAACAGTGGTTGAGGCGCGGTGACCCGCCGCATTCAGCGCGTGACGCAGGGCGGATACGATTAGGCCGCGAACAAGTTGGGCGTCTTTGAACCGTACCTCGGATTTTGCAGGGTGAACATTGACATCCACAAAGGCAGGTGGCAAATCCACAAATAAACACAATAACGGATGACGGTCGCGCGCTAGAAAATCGGCATAGGCACCACGCACCGCACCATGCAAAAGCTTGTCTTTGACCGGGCGACCATTCACAAACATATATTGGTGTTTGGCGTTGCCGCGGTTCAGGGTTGGCAGGCCGGCATAGCCTGTCAGCTTGATCTCTTCACGTTCCGCCTCAATCTGTAAGGCGTTATCATAGAAATCACGGCCCATAATATCAGACAGCCGTCCCAATCGCGCTTCAAACAAATCCCCTGTTTTGGTGGGCAGGTTCAGTGATGTTTTTCCATCATGGACCAATTCAAAATGGATGTCAGGATAAGCCATCGCCAAACGTGTCAGGGTTTCCTTAACGTTCATGGCTTCAGTTCTGGGTGTTTTTAAAAACTTGAGGCGGGCAGGCGTAGCATAGAAAAGGTCTGCGATTTCAACTGTTGTGCCCTGGGCATGTGAGGCCGGCTGTACGGGCGTTTTTCTGCCCCCTTCGACTTTGATTTGGAAGGCATCCCGATCCTTGGCACGGCTGGTAATCGTCAAGCGCGAGATGGCGCCAATTGAGGGCAGGGCCTCGCCCCGGAATCCTAACGATGAAATATTGACCAGATCATCATCCCATAATTTGGAGGTTGCATGCCTGTCAATACATGCCGCAAGGTCATCAGATGCCATGCCAATGCCATTGTCACTGACACGGATCATGCTGCGCCCGCCATCGCGTAAGGTCACGGTAATTCGGCTTGCGCCCGCATCAATTGCATTTTCTACAACTTCTTTGACTGCGGCAGCGGGGCGTTCAATCACCTCGCCCGCGGCGATCTGGTTGACCAGATTATCTGGTAGATGTCTTATCTGCATGGATCAGATCATAGGGAATTGAGGATCATTCTTCAAATGAATAATCAGGATCAAACACCGCATTTTCCAGATTTGCGCCCTCGAAATGAACGGCATCTAAAATTGCACCTGTAAAATTGGCGTGGCTCAGGTCCGTGTTGGAAAAGTTTGCCTGTGTCAGGTCGCAACCCGAAAAATCAGCGTGACAGAACTTCCCACCCGAAGCATCGCAAAAACGGAAAATGGCCTGTCGAAAATCGCATGGGATGGATCGGTCGTCTTTTGGCCCTTTAATGACCAGGGGCCGGCAATCCACATTTTTTAAATTGGTGCGCACAAAAACCGATGATGTTAAATCGCTGCCACGCATATCGGCGTGGCGCATGTCCGCCTCGCGAAAATCGGCAGAAGGCATGCAGACACTTTGCATTTCAACGCCCTGCATATTTAAGGTGGCAAAGACACTATGCTTGGCATGGATGGCAGTCAGGCGCCGGCCCGCCAAAGATTTGAGACGGCGAAGGTCATAATGGGAAATATCCATCTTTTCCCCCTCCCGTCCGGAGGTTTGAACCCACTGTTCATGCTTTGAGATCAATTCATCCGGTGAAAGGGCGACTTCATCCTCCAGTCCGTCATCTGTTAAAGACAACTCAAAGCTTGCGCCGCTTTTTTCGTTGTTGACCATATGCGCGCCCGTCAGGTTTGCAGCCATAAAATCGGCAGAGCGTAAATCTGCCCCGTCAAATTCAGCGTTAGAAAGATTGGCGCCGCTCATAATCGATTTTTGCAAATTGGCGCGCGAAAAATCTGCGTTTTCAAGCAGGGCATCTGAAAAATCAGCCATCAGCGCGTTCGCGTCTTTAAAATTGGCATTTGTCATGATGCTGCCGTTA
>CAXGXG010000307.1:0-2428 GCA_964013525.1 uncultured Alphaproteobacteria bacterium
TGGAATACTGCTAACCCCCGGAAGGCCATTTAAGGCATTCGTCGTTTGTGACTGGATTAATCCCGCAATCATCAGGCTGGATCCACTGGACATTTCAACTGTTGTATTGGCACGCCGAACGGTGAGGCCCGGGATACTGACGCCACCACCCAATGTTACATTCTGCTGATCTGATAGGGCGGAAACCTCTGTAGAGAGCTGCAGACTGATACGATCCTTGGACAGGACAATCGGACGGAAGTCAAGCGAAACACCGAAACGTTTAAATTCAATTTGAATACGCCCCTGATCATCCACCCCCGTCGGAACCGGGAATTCACCACCGGCCAAGAAACCTGCGGTCTCACCCGAGATTGCCGTCAAATTCGGCTCCGCCAAAGTATTAATAAACCCGTCCGTTTCCAAGGCCTGTAAATTAATTCCAAATTGCCCGAAGGCGCCATCGGTCAACAGCAATGACCCCGCACCAAAGGGCTCGGCACTCAGGCCAAAGCCCGGGCTTGTTGCCAAGGCGGCACCGTTTGTTCCAAAATCAGCGCCCTGATCCGAGCTTAGCAATGTGCTAGCCGACAGATCGCGCAATACGGACCGGTCAGCCTCTAGGATACGGACTTTCAACATGACTTGCTGCTCACCAGCAACCGTCATCAAGTCTACAAGTTCCTGGTCCTGATTGACCTGAAAACGTCCGGCCAGATCGCGGATCTGGTTGGCAACCGACGGGTTGGACACCTCACCCGTTAAAACGATGTTATCGCCCACGGTCTGAATATTCACGTCCTCATCAGGAAAGAATTTGGTCAATGTGTCTGTGATGGTGTTTTCATCAATGTGTACGTGGATGGAAATATCGGCCAGAACATTACCGCTCTCGTCAAAAGCAAGAACGTTGGTATCGCCCACATTGCGACCGACAACATACAAACGGTTCGAACGCAAAACGCCAACGTCCGCAACGGATGGGCTGGCAACAAGAAGGTCTGAAACGGGTTGCGGCAGTTCAATTGTCTCCGCCTTGCCCGCGGTCAGGTATAACGATTTATTGAAAACCGCGCCCTGCGCCATCGCCTTGTGCTGAACAGCATAGTAAGCCGTAATCGCAATAAGCGCCACGCCTAAAACTGCCCAGAATGACCGGTATGTGTTTGTGTTCGCGTTCATATTCAACCCCTTAAGATTAGCGTGACATCGGAACCGTTATCAGATCTGTTTCCCCTCCGCTGTATACGCGGATGTTCTTTGTCGCACCCATCGGTGCCGGATTATCATCCATGGGCATTGCTTGTTGTGAATTAATGCTGCCCTCGTTCTCTATCATGCTTTGGCCGGAAATATTGTTCAGGCGCTGAAGCGTTTTACTGATTCCAACATCCGTGGTTGGCGTGAAATCGCTGGCTTCGGGCTGGATACCCTCGCCGCCCAAACGGCGGAGCGCAAGACTGATGTCGCCCATTTCCAACGACAGCGCCAAAACCTCTGCTCCATCGGGCGTCACTTCAAGTGTGACAACTTTACCGATTTTCGCTTCGCGGTTTTCCTGTTTCGCATCCTGATCAACCGCCATAACGCGCACATCACGCAGGACTGTCTCGCTGCTATAGCGCTGGATAAATCCACGGGCCCGTTCCTGCGCCCGGTTATCCACACGTACGTCATACGTCAAAATAACATCCACATGATCGCCAGGGCGTGCAAACCCGCCAACTGATGATGATGCGGAAACGGGAATGCTGTATGCCAGCATTCCGGGTTGCAATGAAGCCGCGAGAAAGTTTTCGCCGGCATCTTTCAAAACGACTGAGGACAATACCGGCTCGCCCAATTCGACGTTGCGGCGAACAGGACTTCCCATGATGTCAAGATCCGCTATCGCAAACCCGTTGTCACGTTCATAAATTCCGCCGATTAATGCTGTTTTCGGCCACGGCTGCCATTTGACCTTGGTTTCGTCAAGGATTTCGCCCTCGCTCAACTTTTCAGCAGCGACCAGGATTTCCGTTAAATCCGCGCCAGCATTTGCGTTTTCATTCGCGTCAGGCGACAAAATCGCCTGTACCATGAACGCAACAAGAAAAGCCGTCAAAATGGCTCCCGCCAAAATAATTACTACATTTTTATTCATTGTATTCCCCTGAATGAGCGAACGCTCTGCCCGTATTTTGCAGTGTTTTCATCAAAAAGCCAATAGTTAATTCATTTGGAGTTAATTCATTTGGGCTTTTAAAAGGGAAAAACAACCGCTAGAAACGCCGTTGCGATTGCAACGGCATATGGGACAGCATTGCGCCCTGCCTGTAATTGTGAAAACCAGCTGCTTTCGGGTAGCCAACTGACGTTGAACCGTCGGCTACGCACATAAAGGGCAATGAAACCAAGCACCGCACCTACACTTGCCATGATCAGCACAAACAACCAAAACTTTGCGGCC
>CAXGXG010000308.1:0-2419 GCA_964013525.1 uncultured Alphaproteobacteria bacterium
TTGAATTTGTCATGTTTGGATGGGCTGTCTTTTGATACGCCCAAAATCACGGCGCCCATATCCTGATATTCAGAATAATCGTCACGGAAAGCGCAGGCTTCTTTGGTGCAGCCTGGCGTGTCATCTTTTGGGTAAAAGTAAAGTACAACAGGTTTTCCCTCAAACTCGGACAGTGTGATCTTTCCATCGCTATCTGTCAGGGCTGTAAAATCAGGGGCTTTGTCTCCAATTGAGAGTGTCATGTCTGTGTCCTTTTCAATTTCTGTTCTTAATCGTATTTGTAAATTTATCAGGCATGCGTCAAATATACCAGTAGCTCTCTTTCACGCTGGTCGGCGTACCAAATAACGGTATAGTGCATAGTGGGCACCCAGCATAACACCCCATAAAATAAGGCTGACATTTTGGGGGGCATCACAAATCCATAGCGCAAGCCCGATAATCGCATAAAAGGTGGCCAGCGTAGTGAGCAAGAGCGCCACAACACGAACACGCAAGCCCGATTTTTTCAAAACATGGTGCAGATGGTTCGTGTCGGGTGCAAATAAGGAATTTCCCCGGTGAAAACGATCCAACATAACGGTGAGCATATCAAATATAGGATAGGCCAAAATATAAGCATATGTCATAGGAGGTGGCGTCAGCGGGATTGCGCTGTATTCGTTGCCCAAGGCGATGGCCGCCCACGCCAGCGCATAAGAAATGCTAAGGCTGCCACCATCACCCATAAATATAATGGCTTTTTTACGCAATGGGCTTCGCATATTCAGGATTAAGAAACCGCAAAGACAAAAGGCTAAAATCATCAGGACATCCTGAATGTGAATCAGTCCGCTGATATTTGCGATACCACCCATCGTCAACGCCATGATCAAAGCGATACTGCCACTGAGCCCATCAAGGCCATCCACCAAATTAAAAGCATTTGTAAAGACAAGGATACATATAACTGTAAAGACGCCAGCCAGGTCACCAAGTGAAAACAGGTCTTCGCCATTCAGGTAGCCCAGATTATACAGTTTCATTTCAAAGCCGAAAACGACGATACTGGCAATGACGATTTGCAGGCCCAGCTTTGCCAATGCGGGAACATGTTTGGCATCATCATAAACGCCTAGGGCTAAAAACATGGCCATCCCCCAGAATAATGTCATAAATGTCTGAAATGATGATGGCGTAAGCCAGAAGAAAGAAATCGAAAACAAGCCTAAGAAAATTGCAATTCCACCAACCAGCGCGGGTTTGCCACCATGGTCTTTGCGGGCTTCGCGTCCTGTAATGTCTATCAAACCCATTCGTGGAGATACTTTGCGGATGACCAGGCACAACAGGAATGTCAGAAGGAGAGCGCTGAGTCCGACCAGTATGAAAGATAGAAAAGTCATGGTTTTAATGATTGTGTTGTGTAAAATCAATTTGCCATGGGCATCATATATGTTTTTTTAATCATGACAAAGTCATAATCTGACTGTCGCTAATTGTACGGGATACCTCATGAAGCTGTTTTATAGTGTAGTTAAACGTTTTAACCGTGTTTTTCGGCCGGAGTATTCCGTGGTCGAGCGTCAGGGCGTACGGCTTTTGTTGAACAAAAACAACTGGATTGACAACCGTCTTTTGTCGTTTCGCAGATATGAAGCGGAAAATCTTGCCTTTATTCTTCGACATTTACAAACAGGTGTTTACAACCGCTTTATTGATATTGGCGCAAATATTGGTTTTTTTACTGCGCAGGCGCTAAAAAATTCTCCCGTTGAAAGAGTGATGTCTTTTGAGCCTATGTCCAACAACTTTTATCACCTGGGTGCCAATGTCCTGATGAACAGGGGGTGCAAACAGGTTAATATTTACCCTTATGCCTTGGATCGCCAGCGAGGCAAAAGTGTTATCCATTATGATGTTAATTCGACAGGTATTGGTACGTTGCGACCGGATTCGGGTGTGCGTGATATAATGGATTATACCCACCAAGAAGAAATTGAGTGTCGTTGTTTTGATGATGAATTCGAAATCGCGGGTGAAACGCTATTTATCAAAATTGATGTCGAGCAATTTGAAGCTGAGGCCCTTCGTGGCATGCAGACGCTTTTTGAAAAAAACCAAATCCTTCTTATAGTTGAGATTAACACCCCTAATTCAGAAGCGTTTCAGATTCTCAAATCCTTTGGTATGATGCAAATTCTATGCATGGGGGAAGATTACGTTTTCACAAACTTCGATTATGAGAAAGTTTCCGGACTTTGTTAGACAAACAAATCATGTTTATTTGTGCGGATCTGGATTTCTTCTTTTCCCACCGTCTATCGATTGCACGCGACGTGCAGGCAAGGGGATACGCTGTTCATGTTGCCGCACCCGGCGCGTCATCGAACCCGCGGGTTCGACAAAAAGGGTTTTACGGTCACTCCCTAAAGATTAA
>CAXGXG010000309.1:0-2416 GCA_964013525.1 uncultured Alphaproteobacteria bacterium
CAGTATCATCACAACAAGTGATGTGGAAACGCGCTTGCTGCTGAATACCGGTGGCCGTGCGGTCCCGCCATCCGAACGTCAGGTCGCCTATAATGCCGTTTTGGATGAGCTGATCAACGAAACCCTGCAACGCCAGGAAGCGGACAGCCTGAATATTACTGTCGAACAGTCCCAGATTGACGAGGCTTTTGCTGTTGTTGCGCAAAACAACAACATGAGCGCCGAACAATTCCGCGGTCAAATTCAGCGGGTGGGTGTTCCGCCACAAGTTTTCTATGATAAGTTGCGCACGGATATCGCATGGGGGCAGGTGGTACGCCGCAAATTGCGCCCGCAGGTGGCGATTTCCGAAAACGATATTGATGCCGCTTTTGATACAATGGCGCGCACAGCCGGTGAAGCTCAATACCGTGTTGCGGAAATCTTTCTAGCCTCCGATATGATGTCTGACAGTGCGGCAGTCGAGCGTAAAATGGACGAGCTGATCATGATGATGCAAAAGGGTGCGCGTTTTTCGGATGTTGCCAAAAAATATTCGGAAGCCCCTGGCGCATCCCGTGGCGGAGACTTGGGCTTTTTGACCCTCGACCAGCTGGATGAAGATTTTCAGCCCGTGGTTATCAACATGCAGCCCGGTGAACTGGCCCGCCCCTTTAAAACGGCAGAGGGCTACCACCTGTTGTATCTAATTGACAAAAAAGAAGCCGCTGAGACCGCGCGCCCGACAATCGGTGCACCGCAACAGCCTGCGATCAGTGCGCCAGCTATGGTGCGTTTGCAGCAATTGTTTATTCCTGTTGCAAATGATGAGCCGCAAGCCCTGAAAAACACCAAACTGGCGCGCGCCGCCGCTTTGAAAAATGAAGTGTCATCTTGTGCGGACATGCAGGCCAAGGCCAGTGATTTCCCATCCCCGCTATCCGGGGATCTGGGGTTAATTCCAGTTACGGATCTGCCGGATTCCGTACGGGCCGAGGTTGCAGAATTACCAATCGGCGCGCTTAGCCGTCCAATGATGAATGCCAAGGGTATCTTTGTGCTGATGGTTTGTGAACGGCCTGAACCGACACCTGCTGCTGCGCCGGTTGCGACCCCCGTAAATGCAGAACGTAATGACGAGGCCGCCCGCGAACAGATTGCAAACACGCTGGGTATGCAGAAACTTGAAACGCTGCAACAGCGTTATTTGCGTGATTTGCGCTCTGCCGCTTTTATTGATCGCCGGATCTAAGCGCCTTTCACTGACCTTTTAAGGACTGTCATGACAGAAATTCAGGATCTGCCGCCGTTGCGTGATATTATTCGCGATTACGATCTGGCGGCCAAAAAGTCATTGGGTCAGAACTTTCTTTTGGACTTAAACCTGACACGCAAAATTGCCCGTGCGGCCCAATTGCCACAGGGCTGTCATGTGATTGAGGTGGGGCCCGGGCCGGGCGGTTTAACCCGCGCGATTTTGGAACAGGATATTGCCTCCCTGACAGCAATTGAAATGGACACGCGATGTGTTGAGGCCCTGCATCAGGTTGTGGCCCCCGTCACAGATAAACTTAAAGTGATTGAAGGTGACGCGCTTGAGGTTAATCCGGCCGAGATGACACCCGAACCGCGCGCGATTGTTGCGAACCTCCCGTATAATGTCGCAACCCCGCTTTTGATTGGGTGGCTGCATCAGGCAAAATGTTATGACAGCCTGACATTGATGTTTCAAAAAGAGGTCGCAATGCGCATTGCCGCCGTACCGCGGACGAAGGCCTATGGACGGTTATCTGTTCTTTCGCAGTGGTTGTGCGAATGTGAGGCGGTTTTTGATGTTCCGGCCAGTGCCTTTACCCCGCCGCCGAAGATCACCTCGACCATTGTGCGTCTGGTTCCGCGTACATTAGATGGCCCGCAACCTGCGATTAAGACAGTTGAGAAAATTACAGGGCTTGCCTTTGGCAAGCGGCGGAAAATGTTACGTCAAAGCTTGAAGGGACTTGTTGCTGATGTCCCTGCATTTTTAGAGGAAAATGATATTTTGGAAACAGCCCGGGCCGAGGAATTGGATGTGAATGATTTCATCCGTCTGGCGCTGGCGTATGAAAGGATGATGGCCTAGGCTTCTTCCTTGGGTTTCAATTGATTGACGAAAGCTTCCAATCCGGACAGACGGCGGCGCTTCATGCGTTCCGCAACCAGAATCGCCTGCACACGGCGCAGGGCATCTTCAAGTTCGCGGTTGATGATCACGTAATCATATTCAGCATAGTGTGAGATTTCAGAAACCGCGCGTGACATACGAAAATCAATTTCTTCATCGCTGTCTGTTCCGCGGTTGCGCAGGCGGGATTCCAATTCTTCCCAACTGGGCGGTAAAATAAATATAGAGACAACATCCTGCGGGGCCTGTTCGCTGATCAGGCGTGTACCCTGC
>CAXGXG010000310.1:0-2415 GCA_964013525.1 uncultured Alphaproteobacteria bacterium
CATTGGGAATGATGGGCAGCTTTGGACTTTTCCTAATGGGACTGGCCATTGTGAATCGCCGTGAAAAATACCTCAGCGATATGTGGTTTGTCAAAATGTCAGACAATATACGCGGTTACCCCCGCCCACCTGAATTGACAGATGCAGAGGCCCGCGCAAATCTGGACGATTGGCTGAAGGACGACCGCGCGCAGATTAAGAAGCCAAAGACACCGCCAAAACCATAAACTCAATTTTCATATGGATTTAAGCCGCCTGACGCGGACTGTCCTAGCCCCGTATATGGGGGACGGCGCATACCGCCCGGTTATTCCTGATTGGATGGTGGCTTCTTGTCAGCTTTGGGATGCGTGACACCATCCGCTTCATCTATCATGCGGTCCAGTTTTTCCGGTATTTTGACTGATTTTGGCACGGTCGTATTCAACATATCGCGAAGGCTGGTCAGGCCGGCTTCGGCCTTGTCATGAATACGGCGCGCAATGGACAACCACAGCGGGCTGATCATCAGACTTAGCGCGATGACCGTAATCATCAGGCGGTAACCTTCCTCAAAAATAATCCCGGCCGAAAGGGCCGCGGCCACCAGAATGAACGAGAATTCACCCACCTGCCCCAAAACTACACCCGTTTGAAAGGCACGGTCCCACGGCTCCCCTTGAAGACGAAGGATCGCAATATTCACAGCCGTTTTACCGAATGTCACGATAAACAGGATTGGCAAAACCAGATGCAGGTTGAGGAACAGGAACTTCAAATCAATCAACAGGCCGATCGACAGGAAAAATACCATTAACAGGACGGATTGGATTGGCATCGTTGCCTCGTGCATGCCGGCCCGTAGGTTCGAGTTGCCGATAATTAAACCCGCCACAAACGCGCCATAAGCAGTTGATAACCCAAACACGCCCGTCAGTGTGGCAAAGGTAAAGCATACGGCCAGTCCCGCCAGTGGCAAAATATCGGTGCGGCCAATCAGGCTCTCGGAAAAGGGGAGTTTGATATGCTCACGTCGGCTGAGGAACCAGACCAGCCACGCCAGAAAACCAACCGCCAGCACCATTTTGGCAATGATGGAATAGTCAAAGGACTCCTGTGCAGCCCCCATGACGCCGATCAGCAGCAACATGGGGATGACCGCCAAATCCTGCGCAATCAAAATCCCGACGGTTGTTCGTCCGGTTTGACTGCGAAGATCCCCGGTTTCTTCCAAAATTTTAATGGCGACCGCCGTGCTCGACAGGGTCAAGGCAAAGCCGAAAACAAAGATTTTGGCCAAGGACCAACCCAAAAGAGAGCCGATAATCCCAAAGACGAAAAGCGAGAACAAGATCTGCAGCCCCGCGGTCGTGACGGCCACTTTATATATCGCCTTAAACCCGCGCAGGGACAGCTCCATCCCGATCAGGAAAAGCAGCATAATCACGCCAAGCTCGGCCAATATGGCTACGTTGGAAGTATTTTCAATGAGCGCCAGGCCTGTCGGGCCCAAAACAATCCCCGCCAAAATATAGCCGATGATTGCCGGTTGATGCAGACGCATTAAAACCAGCCCGCTGACCAGCGCCACCATCAATGTAATTGCAATCGGGGTCAGGTCATGAATGTGGGCTTCCATGCGGCGGCACTCTTATATATAGAAGTGAAAATCGGCAGTCTTTTAACGTACGTAAAGGCGGACTTCGCTGTAATCAACGTTATCGGCTGAAGTCGTATTCAGGTTCAAACGTTCAGCTGGCATACCCATTTGTGTCAGGGCACGCAGAACACTTTCACCGTTCTTACGTGTTTCATTCACATTCAGCGCATTTTCAGCAGCGTTTGGCGATACGGGGCTTAGGGCCATCAGGTCCAGCTGCAAATCCGGGCGGCGGGACAGGGCCTCGTTAATGGCACCATACAATGCATTTTCATACTGAAGGTTTGGCTTATCAAAACGGATAATGACCAAGGGCTTCTTTCCTGCATAGGGGTTGATTGCGGCACTTGGCATCGCAACCGCATTGCGGCCGATGGCCGTTGGCGCGCCCAATGGCATCTGGCTGACGGCACCTGCGGGCATTGCCGCCATGGTTGCATTCGCCGCCTGTGCATTCTGGAACATACGGTTTTTAATATTGCCACCATACAGGTCGCCATTTGCGATGGCCAGCTGCAGGGTCTGCATATTCAAACGTTCAGAACGCAGATAAGATGTGCGGCGGTTCATTTCGTCATTCACCTGTGTCAAAACACGGTCCATGCGTGAAATGACATCATTCATGCGGTCTTCCAATGTGTCGAGGTTTTCATGATCCTCATCACGGGCACCGGACAACAGATAAGCAGAACGGATATTGTCCTGTATAACGGCTGCGCGGGCGGCCGTGTCGGACAAATCATTACCCAGGGCCGCAAATTCAGAAGATGTCTCGC
>CAXGXG010000311.1:0-2413 GCA_964013525.1 uncultured Alphaproteobacteria bacterium
TGATGGCGCGACAGACCTCTTCATTCACGCATTCAATTGAAATGTAAACATCGCCCAAGTTATCATCGCCGACGCCTTCGATGCGGCGGATTTGAACCAAGGCATGGCTTTGCGGTCCATCGGCATAGGTGGGAACACCTGAACAGCCACCTTGCCCGTTTTGGTAGAAGGCCGGATCATCAATATAAAACAGACGTGCCTTACCCCCGCGGTTTTGCCACAGGGCGCATCGATCGTCATTGCTGCAGCGATTGTCCCAACCGTGTCCCGGCGGATTGACGTTGTATTCATCAACATAAACTTTTCGGGTTGAGGCCATACGGTTGAATTCATACTGAACACTACTGAACCATTGTGCCAACTCAGTCGCGTAGATTTCAGCCTTTTCGCGGTTAATATCCGTAGCGCCACCGGACTGCATAACGGCATAGGACAGCGCCGCAAATAATGCGATGGCAATAAAGATTATAAAAAGGACGTTTCCGTGATTGTTCATACAGATATCCTAATCAAATTGCAGGGTCTTGCAAATGTTTTCAAAGGCGTGGGCTCAATCGTGTTATTCTGCCATACAAATGTGGCCGTTTTATCGTGCCTGCAAAACCATATAATAATAGTTGTTGGGGGAGCTGGTGCGGTGGTAGCAAAATTGTGTCTGTCCTGACAGGATGGCTGATTCTGGGGTGCTTCCGATGATTGCGGTATGAGGAACCGGGTAATCTGTTAAGTTTCCCGTTATTGTCGTAAGCTGTCCACCGTGGCCAAACTCGGGAATGATGTTTTCGCCAAAGGACAGTTTGTTGACAGCCCTGCATATCTCGTCGGAGATGCCCTGAATTCTAAACAAGACTTCTGGTGCGGATGATCCGACCCCATCAACGTAAGCGTAAACGATTGCAACCAAGAGCCTGTTCGGGTCGCTCCAGTTATCGGCAGCAAACATGTTTCGGAATGCCCTCTGCGCGGGAAGGTCCGCAAGGCCGCCATTTCGGCTTTGAAAGAGTTTACATTCTGAAGACGTGCAATTTGAATTGGACGAGAGCACCATGGATGCCCCGCTGTAATCAAATTCGTAATATTCTGTGCCGTACAATATGTTCTTTTTTGCAAGCTCAGTTTTGATAGGGTTGATATAATTTGTTAGGCGCGTTGCCATGATTGCCGCATTTTCGCGGTCTATGCCTGCGCCGCCACGCCCTGAATTTGTGACCGCATAGGACAAGGCCGCAAACAGGGCAACCGCAATTAAAATCAGAAAAAGAGCATTTCCATTCGTATTCATGACGGTATCCTAGTTAAATTTCTGTGGGCTTGCAAACCCTTCTCAAAGGAAACTTTACATTGTCTAATTCTGCCATAAAAATGTGGCATGATTTTTATAAATTCAATCAGGAATGTTTTGAAATGGGAATTGAAAAAAATAGCAAAAAACAAAATTCACCCTTTGCCCTTTATTCTATGTCGCAGGGATGCAAAACGTGGGCTGAATAATGGCCGGTCTATGCCATAGATTTTTCATATGAAGCGGGCGTAAAATTACTTGAACTAAAGGATCGCATCAGGAATGATCAGATAGTTATTTGTTCAAGTGGATTTATAGCCAATCCATCCTTCAAAGGTCGAAATTCTTTTATGAAATCTTCAAAAGGTAATGCGTTGTTTTTGATTCTGATCGCTGTGGCGCTTTTTGCTGCGCTGTCCTATGCGGTAACAAATTCATCCCGCGGATCAGGGGGAATCGAAAAAGAACAGGAGCGCATTGACACGGCTGTCAGACAGCAATGTGTGGCACAGGTCCAATACGGCGAGAACAAATTGAAAGTGCTGAACAATTGCAGCGATAGCGAATTAAATTACGAGTTGCCCGATGGCACAAACGCAAATGGCGACGCCCCCGCAGATGGATCGTGCGATTTATTTAAACCGAGCGGTGCTGGCTTAACGGCGTGCGGCCCTTACTTGGAATCTTCTCTACCCATTGGGGCAATCACCGCAGGGAATACAACGAATCTTGCAGTTCTGTCTTTGGGAACATATGTAAGGTGCCAATCCTGGTCAGGATCGACATGTAATGACTTTGATTACAGTGTGGATGGCGACACATTTGTGAACTTTTCAAATATCTGTTTACAAACGCCGGAAGCGGACAGGATCTTTTTGGCCTATTCTGATATGATCGCAAATGATATCTGTAATGCATCATGCGGGGGTTCCCAGGTCACATATACCGGGGGCGGATCGACACCATATTATTTGGCAGACGACTATTCGTACCTGCCAACTGCATCATGTGCAACCTTTGCGATTGCAAATATTGAATGTGATTGTTTCTAAAGGTAAAGAAAAATGGTGGGCGTAACTGGGATTGAACCAGTGACCCCTACGATGTCAACGTAGTGCTCTCCCGCTGAGC
>CAXGXG010000312.1:0-2401 GCA_964013525.1 uncultured Alphaproteobacteria bacterium
ACCGGGTGGGCAAAATATCGTGATTGATGCCAAGGCCCCGATAGAAGCGTATCTAGATGCGCTCAAAGAAAACAACACCGAGGAAGAACGCACCCAACAATTAAAAAGACATGCACGTCACGTGCGTGACCATTTTAAAAGCCTGGGCACCAAAAAATATTGGGAACAGTTTGAAAGTCCGGAATTCGTACTGATGTTCCTGCCAGGCGAGAGTTATTTCAGCGCAGCATTGGAACATGACCCGTCCTTAATTGAGGCGGGCGTAGATAACAAGGTAATCCCCGCAACGCCCACCACATTGATTGCGATGTTGCGTGCGGTGGCCTACGGCTGGCGTCAGGAAGCCCTGGCCGAGAATGCCAAGGAGATTTCCGATCTGGGTCGCGAACTTTATAAGCGCCTTTCGGTTTTTGGCAATCACATGGCCGACATTGGCAAAGGGATTGATCGTGCAATGAGCTCTTATAATAAAGCCGTTGGATCATTGGAGCGAAATGTTTTGTCCGCCGCGCGTAAATTTGAAGATTTGGAAACAACGCCTGAAAAGAAAGAATTGCCGGACCTGAAAACCCTGGAAGAAGGACCGAGAAAACTGACAGCTGTTGAATTCGAAGATCAAAACGGTTCAGATGACACGTGAAAACCTTCGCAAACTTGACAACTTTGATCAAAACTCATATTTGAAATACAGACGATAAAAAGGGATAGAATATGTCATCATGCTCGCACCACCATCACTATGAAATCGTTTTGGCGCCGGATCCGGTTCTCAAACAAAAATGCGATCCTGTTGAGCGCGTCGATGATGAATTGCGCCAATTGATGGATGACATGCTTCACACCATGTATCATGCCGAGGGGATCGGACTTGCCGCACCGCAAATCGCGATAAATAAGCGCGTTTTGGTATTGGATGTTGAGCAAAATGACGCCGGCATTGATTCCAACCCGCTGGTTTTTGTGAACCCTGAAATCATCTGGTCATCGGACACACCAAACATTTATAATGAAGGCTGCCTGTCTATCCCGACCCATTATGCCGAAATTGAGCGCCCTGAAAAAGTGCGCGTGAAATACATTGATTATGACGGCAAACAGCAAGAGATTGAGGCCGACGGCATTCTGGCGACATGCCTGCAACATGAGATTGACCATTTGGATGGTGTTCTTTTCATTGATTACCTCTCGACGCTCAAGCGCAATATGATCATCAAAAAAATGAAAAAGATGAAGAAGAACATGCAGCTTTTGTAAAGGTTACGAATAAAGCTTGGAGTTTTCCAAACGGTCAATATTTACCAGACTGCATTTCTCCAGACTGCGCCGCTTCCAATCAAAACCGTCATTCCCCGCCTTTGATCTATGGTCTTTCTTTCTGGCCATTCTATGCTATGCTATTGAAATGATTACGCATCACGACATTGCGAAACTTTTCGTAGCCGAAGCCACCCGGCTGTCCAGCATGGCGATGTTGGGTAAAATGGACATGGATGCCGCCATCATGGAATATCGTCTGATGCTCGACACTTTGGAAAAGCAACCTGATGAGGTAAAGTTTCATTTCGCCTGGCAGGTTCAAAACAGGACACGCCAAGCCATTGCAATTTACAATCGAATGGGCCCCAACAGCCGCCGTGCAATGATTTCCCTGTTGCCTGAAAACCTGACGATGACAGTCCTTTGCTATGACACGGTATCAGATATTCTGAAATCCGACACACAGCCACACGTCATTTTCCTTTGCAAGGCGTTCAATGCCTTGCCCCGCATTGATCAGGCGAACCCGGAAAAGACATTTCAAACCTATTGCGCGGCCCGGAAACACCTGACATAGAACCCGCCACAACAGAATTGATTTTTGAGATTGCGTGTTGTGATTTCAAAATCAGGGTGCTAAGAAAAACGCATGGAAAAATTACGCATTATTTACATGGGAACGCCTGACTTTGCTGTCCCCGCATTCGCTGCATTGGTAGATGGCCCGCACGAGGTTATTGCCGCCTATACTCAGCCGCCCCGCCCGGCGGGACGCGGGAAAAAGATGCAGAAATCAGCTGTTCATAAATTTGCTGAGGATCAGGGCATTCCGGTATATCACCCGAAGTCTTTGAAGAAAGCAGACGCGATCGCAGAGTTTGCGGATTTGGGTGCGGATTTGGCTATCGTGGCTGCCTATGGTTTGATTTTGCCTGCGGCCGTTTTAGATGCTCCGCGATTTGGGTGCTTGAATATTCACGGGTCGCTGTTGCCGCGTTGGCGCGGCGCCGCCCCTATCCAACGGGCCATTATGGCAGGGGACGATAAAACCGGTATTTGCATCATGCAGATGGATGAAGGGCTGGATACGGGCGATGTGCTGATGCAGGACAAAATTTCAATTACAGAGGCCACGACGGCGCAG
>CAXGXG010000313.1:0-2390 GCA_964013525.1 uncultured Alphaproteobacteria bacterium
CTGGCAACTGAAATTTCTGAAGGTGAGGGCGACAGCGCGGACAATGAGGTCCTGTTGGCAGCATCTTATTTTCACGATGTTGTAAATCCGCCCAAGAATTCTGAATTGCGTTCAAAAGCATCACGTCTGTCAGCTGAAAAGGCCAAATCTATTCTGACGGAAATGGGTTTTCCACAGGAAAAGATAAAGCCGGTTATGCACGCCATTGAAGCGCACAGTTTTTCGGCCAATATACCGGCGGAATCTGATGAGGCGCGCATTCTTCAGGATGCGGACCGCATGGAGGCGTTGGGCGCGTTGGGCGTTGCGCGCAACATGTATGTCAGCGCCCTGATGGGTAGCAAGCTTTTCCACCCAACCGACCCGATGGGCAAGGACCGTGCACTGGATGACAGCAAATACGCCCTTGATCACTTTGAGCTCAAGCTCCTTAAGTTACCGGCAATGATGCAAACAGATACGGGGCGTAAAATTGCCCAAGAACGCGCAGACTTTTTGCGTTTGTTTCGTAAACAGCTGGTGCGTGAAGTTTCTTAGACATCAGCCCTTGCCAAGCGCGGGAGTTTCCGTTATAAATTTGAAAATCCGCGGGCGTAGTTCAATGGTAGAACCCTAGCCTTCCAAGCTAGTCGTGCGAGTTCGATTCTCGTCGCCCGCTCCATTTCCCCTTTTGATTTAGAAAGCATGCGATGTCTTGGTGGCTTCTTGCATTACTGGTTAGTTTTGCCAATTGTTTGTCGCTAGACCTTAATAAAAAACTGAATATGGATGGTTTGCGCGGCCGCGCGTGGATGTCCGTTTTCGCTTTCTCCATGTTAAGCCCAATTGTGATGTTTGTGCCGTTTCCGACCGAACCGATGTTTTATATGGTCGGATTGGTTGCGGGAATCTTGATGAGTTATATCGGTACGGGCATTCTTAACCTCAGCCGGCGTTTCGGTGGGCCGCTCACATCCTTGACGCGGCCGATACAGATCCTCGGTTCGTTCCTGATATGGGCAATGATTGAACCGGCCGAGACTATCGCCATCCTTTCGCACCCGGTGGGTTTAACGGGGATTTTACTGTCTTTCGGTTTTGCGGCCTGGGGGCAATGGTCGATGACCAAGGGCAATCTGGCGCTGCGTCAATCTATAAAAACGCTTTTGATTTTGGGGGCACTAGCCAGTCTGATGTCCCCATTGACCAAGCTTGGTATGACCTACACATTTGAATTTATGCATGCCTATGTGTGGAGTTGGATGATGCACCTGGTGTCTTTCAATGTTTGCTTCCTGCGTCATTTCCTAAGAAAAGACCGTGAGGAATGGGTGAACCGTGATTTCCTAAAGGGTGGATTTATCCTTGGTATCTTAAAGGTTCTGATCGGTCCGATGATTATTACAGCCTATCACCTGTCGCCGAACCCTGCATTCGCGACACTGATCTTTATGCTTTCAACGGTGTGGCTGATGATTTTTTACAAATACAAAAAAGCCGAAGCCCATGTAAACCTGAAAACGGCCGCGCTTATGATCTTGTCTGCTGTGATTATCATTGTCAGCAGCAATGCCTATCAATTCTTTGACGGAAATTGATCAGGACCGTGGATGACATTTGTCGTAAATATCGAATAGAGCCTGATTGTCGAGATCCGTATATTTTTGCGTCGTGCTGAGAGAGGCATGTCCCAAAAGCTCTTGAATTACGCGCAAATTCCCACCGTTTTGCAGGATGTGTGTTGCAAAGCTGTGCCGCAGGGCGTGTGGGGTCGCACTCTCAGGTAGCCCTAGCAGTTTTCTTAAGTCCCGCATTTGTTTTTGGGCGACGCCCTGACTTAATCGGTTTCCCCGCACCCCGACAAACAGTGGATCCTTTGGCTGAATCGGAGGGATCGGGCAGGCGTCTAAATAGGCATTCAGGCTGATTTCAGCGATGGGCAGAACAGGAACCTGCCGTTCTTTACCACCCTTACCACGAACAATCATCGCTTTGTTAATTGGGCGGTCCTCTAAATTCAGGGACAGGGCCTCATCAATCCGCAACCCGCAGGCATAAAGCAGTGTGAACAGCGCCTGATCACGCATGCCAACCCAATTGTCCGTTTTCTGCAGCATCTGTGTATGGGCAATCAGGTCTTTGATATCGGAATATTCCAAAGCCTTGGGCAGGGACTTGTTCAGCTTGGGCGTTTGCAGGTGTTTGATAACCGGATTATGCAGAATGCCTTTTCGGTCCATCCATTTGTAGAAACTACGCAGTGTTGAAACGGCACGGGTACGGGTTGGGGCGGAACAATCACGATTGGCCAATTCTGCCAGCCAGCTACGAAAATCAGTCAATTTGAATTCTGACACTTGATCAAGACCTGGTGGCTGCCCTTTGTAATCCGTCATGAAATCCAAAAAGAT
>CAXGXG010000314.1:0-2382 GCA_964013525.1 uncultured Alphaproteobacteria bacterium
TCTAATTTGGCAAATAGCCACCGAAAGAGCCGCTAAAGTCTGCACCGTTCAGCAAGATGCGTCCATCCGGCGCCAATTTCAGGTCATAAATTCGGCTGGTGCCATCGGTATCAAGTTTACCGGCGGTTTGTGCAAGGGTTAAACCCAATAGGATTTGCTGACCAAACATACGCAAGGCCGGGTTTTCCTGCATAACTGTGCGTAGGGATTGAACCGCCTGATCCATACCCTGAACGCGCAAGTTCATGTCCCCGACAAACCCGCGCTCGGCGGCGGTTTGTGCTGTCAGCAACCCGTTGAGGAACATGGAAACCTCAGGCGCGATCAATTCGGTATTTTCGATGCGCAATTGGGTTTTGTTCTCGGCAAACAATTCTGGCAAGTTGATCTGTGTGCCGGGCACATCGCCATTCGTATTGATTTCAGGAGCACCGTTCATATTGGACGCCTGATCTTGCATGGCATCAATTAGGCTGTTAACGGGCACATTGATCAATTCGCTGTTGAAACGTGAACGTGTTGGCAAATAGGCCTGATAGCTTTCAGGGTACCCGGTATAGGACATGCCGGTCATGGTATAGTCGCTGGAAAAACGGGCCTGATCCGAACGCATATCTTTGGCAGATGTGCGTGCGTTCATCTCTGCCGTTGTCACCGATGTTCGCAGATTGGGGTCGTTTGGAAAGTTGATCATGCTGACGTTACGGGCCTTGGCAACAGTTGTTCCGTTTTGGGGCATGTAATCAAGGATTTTGAAGATTTGTGTCGCCATAGAGTTGGAAAAAGACAACGCGTTATCGGAGGACTGCATCAGCTGCTCCTGAAAGCTGCGACGGTCAAACAATGGCATGCCGCTGTATTCTGTTGTCCCTTCGGCGCTTTCGACGGTGTAGCGTTTGACAACTTCGCCATCAATGATCGTCTCGCCGCTGACATTTCTGGCCGTAAATTCGACAGGGCCGGTATAAAGGGTCGGGTCGCTTGCGCTGGGTTTGAAATCCTGTGAAAATTCAATTTCACCGATGTCTGCGTTCTGAATAAACCTGCCTTGCAGGCCACGGATCTTTAAACCTTCATAACGGCCGTCAAAACGGGTAAAGACTTCACGCTCGACATCCATAACGCCTTTGAACGTTTGGGATGCAAACGACACGCCGCCGGCCTCTTTGCCGCTACTGTCCAAAAGTGGCATGTTGCGTGGCAGCGCTATGGTCGTCAACCATTGGCTGTTGTTATCAGATGGCGAAATATTCATGGCCACACGTCCGATGTCCAACGTGTAGGTGTCAAAAATATTGAGGGTAATATAGGGCAATTTCGCTTCGTAATATCCGTCTTTGGGAACGACGGTGGTTTCACCCTCCAGCTTGACCATACCATCTACCAGTTCGGAATTTCCCCCTGCGGCGATGTCCAATATGCCGATATCGCGTTCGATCATGTCGTTCAACATCTCGCGCACATTCTCGGCCCCCTGGGCTGTGGTGTTCTGGGCAAAGGCAGGGGAAAATGTCAAAATGCTCAGTAGAAAAGAAAACAGAATATAGGGCATAGTAGGTTGTGTCCGATCTGGGGGCAGATGGTGCTTTGCTTTGCGCCCCGATTTGATTATGATGCCTTTTCAGGCGCACCATAGATATAATATAGGATAGACATGGGAAAATTTCTTGTTCTTTTTTTGTCGATGCTTTTATCGGGGCTGGCCCATTCTGACCCGGCATTGGCAGAGGGGCGTAGCGCCGCATATATGCGTAGCATTGATTTGTTGTCCATGTGCCGTATGGAGGGGGCGGATCTGGATATAAATTTACCCAGTTTCTGCGAGACCTACATTGCCGGTGTAATCGATACGCAAAACATGCTGAAGGGGATGGATTTTACAACGCCCGTGACTTTTTGTATTCCGGAACAATATTCTATAAAGCAGGTTAGCGAAATCGTTCTGAATGATCTGGCGGCATCGCCACAGCATGACCATTTTATCGCCGCTCCTGCAGTAACACTGGCATTGTTTAAGGCGTTTCCATGCAAAAAGAAAAAATAGAACCCAGCAACATCACAGCCGATGAGGGTAAAGTGAATTTTGAGCTGGTCACAGATTTCAAACCCTCGGGTGATCAGCCCAAGGCGATCCCGCAATTGGTCGAGGGGTTGGAGAATGGCGAAACCGATCAGGTCCTGTTGGGTGTTACAGGGTCCGGTAAAACTTTTACAATGGCACATGTGATCAAAGACACCGGTCGTCCGACACTGGTTCTGGCGCCGAACAAGACGCTGGCCGCCCAGCTCTATGGTGAGATGAAAGAGTTTTTTCCGAACAATGCCGTTGAATATTTTGTTTCCTATTACGATTATTACCAGCCCGAGGCCTATGTCCCCCGC
>CAXGXG010000315.1:0-2375 GCA_964013525.1 uncultured Alphaproteobacteria bacterium
ATTGATCTTATGGATGGGCCGCCTGGAAAAAGACGTTTGCATTGAGATTAATAACAGGCTCGGAATTGAAAACCCGGGTGGAAACCCTCCGCCAGATGATTGGTCTGGAGCTGACAGTGCAATTTTTAAAGGCACTTATTCACCCTCGGGTATTATAGGGGATGAGGCGGCTGGTCTTGTAGGAAAGACTGCATTTTGCGCACAATCAATTGTGGCTGGTGAGGCGGGATACAGCTATCTGAATGTTCTGATTGCCCGATAATTCCTCTTTTTATTCTAAAAAAAAGCCGCCCGATAAACGGACGGCTTTCTTAATTTTCATCGCCATGACGGCGGATTGTATTGGGGCTGATTACATCATGCCGCCCATACCACCCATGCCGCCCATGCCGCCCATACCACCCATATCGGATGAACCAGCGTCATCTTTCTTTGGCAGTTCAGCAACTGTGGCCTCGGTTGTGATCATCAGGCCTGCAACAGATGCGGCGTCCTGCAAGGCTGTGCGTACAACTTTTACAGGGTCAATGATCCCTTCTTTGACCATATCAACAAATTCACCTTTTTGGGCGTTATAGCCGAAGTTGGTGTCTTTTTGATCCATCAGGCGTCCAACAACGATAGAACCGTCAAAGCCGGCATTTTCTGCAATCTGGCGTACTGGTGCCTGCAGGGCTTTTTTCACGATTTCAACGCCGACTTCCTGATCGCGGTTGATTGGTGTGATTTTATCCAAAGCGCGTGAAGCGTACAGCAGGGCCGTTCCACCGCCGGCAACGATGCCTTCTTGAACAGCGGCACGTGTTGCGTGCAGCGCATCGTCAACGCGGTCTTTGCGCTCTTTCACTTCAATTTCGGATGCACCGCCAACGCGGATAACAGCCACACCACCGGACAATTTCGCCAGGCGCTCTTGAAGTTTCTCACGGTCATAGTCAGATGTTGTTTCTTCAATCTGGCTGCGCAATTGACCAACGCGGGCTTCGATTGTGTCTTTTTCGCCTGCGCCATCAACGATAGTTGTTTCGTCTTTTGAAATGCGGACGCGTTTGGCAGTACCCAACATGTCGAGAGAGACATTTTCAAGCTTGATACCCAAATCTTCGGATACGACCTGACCACCGCACAAGATTGCCATGTCTTCCAACATTGCTTTGCGACGATCGCCAAAACCCGGAGCTTTTACGGCTGCAACTTTCAAACCACCGCGCAGTTTGTTAACAACCAATGTCGCCAGGGCTTCGCCCTCAACGTCTTCGGCAATAATCAAAAGCGGACGGCTGGACTGAACAACAGATTCCAGAATTGGTAAAATTGCCTGCAGGTTGGATAGCTTCTTTTCAACGAAAAGAATATATGGGTTTTCCAGTTCGCAAACCATTTTATCTGAATTTGTAATGAAGTACGGGGACAAGAAACCGCGGTCAAACTGCATGCCTTCAACAACATCCAGTTCTGTTTCCAAACCTTTGGCTTCTTCAACGGTGATCACGCCTTCTTTACCAACTTTTTCCATGGCTTCGGCAATCATTTTACCGATGGCTTCTTCGCCATTGGCAGAAATTGTACCCACCTGAGCGATTTCATCGCTTTTGGAAATGCTTTGGCCGCGGCTTGTGATATCTTCAACAGCAGCCGTTGTTGCAAGGTCAATCCCGCGCTTCAGATCCATCGGGTTCATGCCTGCGGCAACGCCTTTAACACCTTCGCGGAAGATGGCTTGTGCTAAAACTGTCGCTGTTGTTGTTCCGTCACCGGCAACATCATTTGTGCGGCTGGCCACTTCGCGAACCATCATTGCGCCCATGTTTTCCAGCCTGTCTTCAAGCTCGATATCCTTGGCAACAGATACGCCGTCTTTGGTGATGCGTGGCGCACCGAAAGATTTTTCGATGACAACATTACGGCCTTTTGGGCCCAATGTTACTTTTACCGCATTCGCGAGGATATCCACACCGCGAAGCATTTTTTGGCGAGCTGTCCCGCCGAACTGTACGTCTTTAGCTGACATAGTTTATTTTCCTTTCGTATTCCGGCTTGGGGTATGATGCATGATTGCGTCGTGCCAATTGCCGGACATATTAAATGATTTTTATTTTACTGGTCGTTCGATTAGGCCGCTTTCACGTTTTTTTTACCTTCGATTACACCCATAATGTCAGATTCTTTAACGACCAAGAGATCTTGACCGTCAACGTTGACTTCGGTGCCTGACCATTTTGAAAACAGAACGATATCGCCGGCTTTTACATCCAGCGGAACCAGCTTGCCGGCTTCGTCACGGACGCCGGAACCGACGGAAATAACTTCACCTTCGCTTGGTTTTTCTTTGGCGGTATCTGGAATGATAATGCCACCCAGGGTTTTTTCGCTGC
>CAXGXG010000316.1:0-2369 GCA_964013525.1 uncultured Alphaproteobacteria bacterium
ATCCAAACGACGCTCTAGCAGACCGACAAGGTTTTCACCTGTATCACCCTTTTGGCGTGTTGCTGTTTCATAATAGCGGCGGAAACGTTTCTCGCCGATGTTGCCGTAATAGCCTTTCAGCTTTTGTTTCGCCATCAGCTGCAGACCAAAGTCTGTCGGCTTCTTGCGGGCCTGACCGTGTTGGCCTGGGCGGCTTTGGCGTTTGTTATACGGGCTTTTTGGGTCACCCCAAAGGTTTACACCAAGACGGCGTTCAATTTTGCGCTTGGCAGCTTGACGTTTTCCACTCATTTAAAATTCCTTTTCTGAGCTGTAATTGTCCCGATTTTTCCAATATTTGACGGGAACAAGCGAGATGACATCATTAACACCACCGGCTCCACTTTCTCGGGAATGACTGCACTATAGCTGTATTTGCCAAGCTGTCAATAAGAAACCGGCACCCCCTATGTGGCAGAGGGTGCCGGTTTTGCAGGGTTAAGCCTGTATATTAGCGTTTTGCAATAATGTAAACCGCGTGAATAATACCTGGAATGTAACCAAGGATTGTCAGCAGGATGTTCAACCAAAAATGCTTGCCCAATCCAACTTCGAAAAATACACCCAGCGGTGGCAATAGGATTGCCAATAGAATTCTTAAAAAATCACCAAGTAGTGAATCGCCTGTTTTTGTCGCCATTAGAATATCTCCTTTTCTTCTGTCTGGTTACCATTACATACAGACACAAAGTAAAAAAAGTTCCTCTATTCTTCAAACACTTCCAGTTGAAGCGCGACAGGATAGTGATCCGACCCGACATCAGGGCCAACGGCCAATCCTTTTGGTGTAATACTGCGGGAGATCAGGATATGATCCATCGGGATCCCCATGGGACGAAAATAACGCGGCCAGGTCATACGGTATCCCGTCAGCTCCATAGTTGATCGCATCTTCGTATGGTCCAGGAAATCTTTGAAATGCGGCTCCCACGGAACGCTGTTAAAATCGCCAAGCGCGATTACGGGCTCTCTGGATTTGTGGACAATACGTGAAAACTCTTCAAAGTAATCTATGCGCGAACGTGCATAATCTCGGTTAATCGCTGGCCGCGGGTGCGCTGAAAGCAGGCGATACATACGCCCGGCAATCATAATCCTGCATGACAGCAACGGTGTCTGCCCCTCCTCTACACCAATATTGAAAATTTGGGTCTCGTGCATTTCATGTTTTGACAGCAGCCAGATCTCAAACCCATCCCGTACGTAATGCGAAAGATGGTAGGGATAGTTATCGAAAATTTTGGCACAGCTTTCTTTCAGCTCCTCTGTCACTTCCATCAGGAGCAACACCTCGGGCGCATGTTTATCAATATACTGGATCAATTTGTCGCGCTTGCGGTTGCTTTTCCACGTATTGATGCTGGCAATATGAATGGCCCCTGCATCCGGTTCATGCTTTCGGGGAAACCACCCCTGTAGCAGGAACATGTTCGTGGCAAAGCTGATAGCATTTATAAAGATAAGAAACGGCATGCTCAGTAAAAATGCACCGATTAACCCCAGAAAAGACAGCACTGCATATTGCGGACGAAAAAAACCAAACGCCGTAAACCCCCACCAATATGACCTTAAAAAGCCAGCCAGGGTCATAAACAGGGTCAGATAGCTTATGAATTTTAAAATAATGTCCATTTGTTGATATTAGTTCATATTTCTATGGAACTTCTACACATTTTTAATATTTGTGAAATACACTGTCCAAGGTTGCGAAAGGTACTTGCAACCCGACTTTAATTAACAATAAGGATTGAGCACAATGAAAAACAAACTAATGATCGCAACACTTGCCCTGACAATGGCAACACCCGCTATGGCTAACCATCACGAAGATGGCGAAATGCACGACAAAAAAATGGGTGAAAAACACGCTGCATGGTTCGCATCTGTAGATAGCAACAATGACGGCATGCTGTCACGCGCTGAAATCATGGCAGACTCAGAACTGCGCTTCAACACAATGGATGCTGATGATGATGGTATGATCAGCCAGGAAGAAGCACATGAAAACAAGTTTTGGCACAACATGGGTGAAAACATCAAAAAAGAATATAAAGAGATGAAGCACGACATGAAAGAAGCCATGGATACTGACATTGATGCAGACGTTGACGCTGATGTCGAAGCTGACGTTGACACAGATACTGACATGTAATCTGCAAAACAGCTGAATACGAAGAAAGGCCGCATATTGCGGCCTTTTTTTTGTGAATTAACACGCCTAAATGTCGTGGTGGGCCCGGAGGGACTTGAACCCCCGACCAAACCGTTATGAGCGGTTCGCTCTAACCAACTGAGCTACAGGCCCGGAATATAGAGTTATATAGGAATCC
>CAXGXG010000317.1:0-2346 GCA_964013525.1 uncultured Alphaproteobacteria bacterium
TGTTGCCGCACCCGGCGCGTCATCGAACCCGCGGGTTCGACAAAAAGGGTTTTATGGTCACTCCCTAAAGATTAATGCCGGGGGAATGAACCCGCTTCAGGAATTGGCGACGGCGTTGCAGATACGGCGTTTGATCGCCAGGAGTAAAGTTAAAACTGTTCAGGCCATAGGGTTGAAATCTATATTGCCAACCGCACTGGCGCGTCGTTGGAACCGACAGGTTGTGCCGATATTCCTCTTTACAGGTTTGGGGTATCTCTTTACGGGAGAGGCATCAAAGTTAAAAGCGATACGAATAGCGCTGCGCCCCGTTTTAAAAACTTTATTCAGAAATCCCCGTGTCATTTTTGTTTTTCAAAACAAAGATGACAAACAGGAGTTTTTATATCGCAAGTATATTAACAGCAATCAGAAGACCTATATCGTCCCCGGGTCCGGTGTTCGTACGGAGCGTTTTCCAAAAATGCCATTGCCAAAGAACGCAGGTCTTCACGTTTTGATGCCGGCCCGTGTGGTTGGGGACAAGGGCGCGCGCGAGTTTATTGAGGCGGCAAAAATCGCGAAAACCGCACGCCGTGATATCCATTTTGCGATCGCCGGCGCCCCGGATGCGAAGAACCCGACATGCTTGTCCCCTGATGAAATTAATGCAGCCAAAAGCTTCGTAACGTTTCTGGGACATCAGTCTGATATGCACGCTCTCTACACTCAGGCAGATATCGTTTGCCTGCCATCCTACCGCGAAGGATTGCCAAAGGCGTTATTGGAGGCTGCATCGACCGGACGTCCGCTGATAGCGGCAGATGCACCGGGATCGCGCGAAATTGTCAGGGATGGCGTTAATGGCGCCCTTGTTCCTGTTGGAGATGCAAAGGCACTTGCGCAAATGATATTAAGTTTGGCAAATAACCTCGACCTAAGAGAAAAATACGGTCAGGCATCAGCTCAGATTGTCAGGCAGGATTATGCAATGCCGATTATCAATGCGCAGATGATACAAATCTATGAAGACGCGCAGGCCCAAACGGACGAATATTGAGCAGGATTAAACATTTACAACATTGTTGTGATCACTTATTCATGGTTGTGATAAACATCATTATAAAAAGGTCTGTTCAATGAGCATAGTTGTTACCGGTGCTGCGGGTTTTATTGGTTTTCACCTAAGTCATGCGCTTTTGCGTCAGGGACATACAGTGATTGGCATTGATGTCATGAATGATTATTATGACGTGCAGTTAAAAGAGGACCGGCTTGCCCAACTGCAGGACTTTGACAATTTCGTCTTTTACAAAAAAGACATCTCCAGCCGGGACGAGATGTCGGCCGTATTCGCAAACCACCAGGACGTGCAGTATATCATCAATCTTGCGGCCCAGGCCGGGGTTCGCCATTCACTAACAGACCCGTACATTTACATTCAGGCCAATATTATGGGTCATATTGTCATGTTGGAACAGGCGCGCGCCTTGCCAAATTTCAAACATTTCGTCTATGCCAGTTCCTCATCTGTATATGGCGGGAACGACAAGAAACCTTCCAGTGTCGAGGATAACGTCGATAATCCGCTGGCGGTCTATGCCGCATCAAAAAAGTCGGCTGAACTTATGGCGCATGCCTACAGCTATCTTTATAATATTCCGACGACCGGACTACGGTTCTTTACTGTTTATGGGCCTTGGGGACGACCTGATATGGCAGCCTATTTATTTGCGGACGCGATCATGAATGACAAACCTTTGCGTGTTTTCAACCACGGAAATATGCGCCGTGACTTTACCTATGTAGACGATATCGTGGCTGGCATTCAGGCGGTTATGGATAGGTCCAAGGCACTCTCGGAAACAAGCGGCGTACCATACCGGGTTTACAACCTTGGCAACCATAAATCTGAACGCCTGATGGATTATATTAATGTTATAGAAGAAAGCCTTGGTAAAACGGCTGAAAAGATTATGGAGCCGATGCAGCCCGGCGATGTTGAGGAAAGTTATGCCGATATAGATATCAGCCGTCAGGATCTGGGTTTTGATCCAAAAACTCCGATTTCCGAAGGCGTGCCAAAGTTTATTGAATGGTATAAATCCTATACCAAGGCACGGTCAGAGAACGCAGCCTGAAAATATTTTTTGGATTGAGTAACGCCTATGAAAAAGCTTGCACAACACACTTATATGGTCCTGCAACACGTTGTGGTGCACCGTCCGCGTGTGTTGGGCGCAATTCTGGCAGGCGCACTTGCGCTGATCATATTTGTGATGGTGATGGAATTCGTTATGCAAGGGGGTAGTCATGCCTTGGATGAACGCCTGCTTTTGTCTTTACGCGATGCAGGAAATCCCAAAA
>CAXGXG010000318.1:0-2314 GCA_964013525.1 uncultured Alphaproteobacteria bacterium
TTTGTACAGGCACCAATGGCCAGAACAGTTAAAGCCATAACCATAAAAGTATGTAGGCGTGTCATTTCAAACCTTCTTTCAGCTCAACAACTTCCGCCTCTTCAAATGAATAATGACGGCTGCAGAATTCGCAATCAACGGCGATCTTGCCTTGTTCTTCCAATATATCTTTAACTTCGTCATCTGACAGGGCACGAATAATATTTTCCACACGCGCCTTTGAGCAGCGGCAGACATGTTTAATATCCATTGTGTCATATACGCGAACGCCTTCCTCATGGAACAGGCGATACAAAAGGTCCCGCGCGCTGAGGTTGGGGGAAAGAAGCTCATGCTCCTTGACGGTTTCCATCAGCATGGCAGAACGGCTCCAGTCTTCGGCGCTGATATCTTCTGCAATCTCGCCTTTCTTTTCCGACGGCATATGTTGCAACATAACCGCACCAGCGCGCCATTGACTGTCCTGCGGATGAATTTCCAGCTTGATTGTGGTCTTAATCTGTTCGGATTGGTCAAAATAATATCTTACACTTTCCATTAAACTGCCGCCTAGAAGCTCTACAATCCCTTGATAGCGCTCAACATCGTCGCGGTCCTGGTCGACAGTAAAAGAAACGTACCCTTTACCCAACAGGTAAAAGAAGTGATTGTCATGATCAGGTTTGCGTTTGGCCATTTTCTTGACCGCATGTTCATCAAAGCTGGCATAAGCGCGGATCTTACCGTCTGTTGTGGCATCAGCCACCAGGGCGCGAACAGGCCCGTCCCCTTTAATCTGAAGGGTGAAAATCCCCTCATACTTCAACATGGCTGAGAGCAATACGCAAAGCGTGATCGCCTCGCTCAGCAAAGCAGACACGGGTGCCGGGTAATCATGGCGGTTAATGATGTCCTGCAAAACCGGCCCCATGCGAATGACGCGCCCGCGAATGTTTGTTTTTTCCAAACGGAATGGCTGGACGATATCGTCCTCAATCTGTATCTGTGGTCCCTTCTTCATGAATGCCTGCCTGATTGTAGAGTGTTTTAGCTTTTGATTTTATAACCGCTTTTGAGCATACGGTAGGAGGCATAGAACAAAATAAGACTAAGCCCCAGCATGACAATGATGCCGGCTGTAAGATTGCTGTCCGCATAACCGATAAACCCATATCGAAACCCGTCAATCATGTAAAAGAACGGGTTGTAAATAACCAGGGGGCGCCAAACGCTGGACAATTGGTCCACCGTGTAAAAGGTTCCTGACAAGAATGTCATAGGCGTTACCAGAAAGTTTGTCACAGCGGCCGTATGGTCAAATTTCTCTGCCCAGATTCCTGTCATCAATCCCATAGAGGACAGCATCATTGACCCTGTTAAGGCATGAAAAATGATAAAAAGCGGATTGTGAATGGTCATATCAGCAATCAGCATGAACGTTAAAATGGAAACAAGACCGACAACCAACCCGCGGACCATGCCGCCCAAAACCTTAGCCCCTGCAATTTCCAGGTTGGAGAGCGGCGGCATCATCAAATCAATAATACTACCGTCATATTTGCTGATCATCAGGGCCGAAGATGTATTCATAAACGCGTTTTGCGCCATAGCCATCATGATCAGGCCCGGCATTAAAAATGTGATGTATTCGATCCCGCCAACGGCCTTGCGAATATCGCCAAACGCCAAACTAAAGATTAAAAAATATAAAACCGTCGTAATGACAGGCGCGATAATCGTCTGTCCATAAACTTTAAAAAAGCGGTAGACCTCTTTTTGAAAAAGCGTCCAAAAGCCGACTGCATTGAAATGCCCGATGTGGCGCGGGTTCAGGTGAATGTTTTCGCTGTTTTGCATCGTTGTCCTGAGTGTTATAATCTGTTTAGAATATCTGGAACCGACACTACGCGAAATTCGAACAAAAGTTAAGGATAATGTCGCAGAAGCCAAAGACCCGTAAACGCCGCGCACCACGCAAGATTTCCCAGCGTTACCTGGAAAACGCAGGTCTTTATTACCTTGAGCGTTATTCAAGCACGTCGGCCAATTTCAGACGCGTAATGCGCCGGAAAATCACCCGGTCTGCCAAACACCATGAAAATAACCCCGAAGAAATTGAAGAATTTCACAGTATCTTGGAAGATATTATTTTGCGCTATCAATCGTCGGGCCTGTTGAATGACCCGCTTTACGCTTTTTCAAAAGTGCGAAGCCTGCGTGCCAAGGGGAATTCGGCCCGCATGATCCAATCCAAACTGTTTCAAAAAGGCTTAAAACCCGAACAAATCGATGCCGCCATGCAGGAATACCGCGATGACCAGGATGCTAACGGCAG
>CAXGXG010000319.1:0-2298 GCA_964013525.1 uncultured Alphaproteobacteria bacterium
CTACGCCAAGCATCACAGGTTGCTGTCTTGAACGCCAACTATCTGGCCAAACGCCTGTCCGAGGGATACGGGATTTTATATACCGGTAAAAGCGGCCGTGTTGCACATGAATGTATCCTTGATACCCGTAAATTGAAAAACGACCATGATATCAGCGTTGATGATATCGCTAAACGTTTGATGGATTTTGGTTTTCATGCCCCGACCATGTCATGGCCTGTCATCCACACCCTTATGATTGAGCCGACCGAGTCCGAAAGCCGCGAGGAACTGGATCGTTTTGCCGATGCTATGCTGCAAATCCGCAAAGAAGCCCAAGATGTGATTGACGCTAAACTGACGTTGGAAAACAGTCCGCTGAGCCATGCCCCCCACACCTTAAACACAATTTGTTCTGACAATTGGGACAGGGCTTATAGCCGTGAGGATGCAGCATTTGCCCTACCGTGGTTGCGCGCACATAAATATTGGCCGTCTGTTGGCCGCGTGGACAACGCACAAGGTGACCGCAATTTTAGCTGCACATGCCCACCGATTTCTGATTACGAATAAGCCCTTTCGGTCTGAACCACTCTGGCCAATAAGCGTTTGCTTTTTGCCCCACATCGTTGCAGGATAGGGCCTAACATTAACACGAAAAATCCAGAGGTTTTAGATGTCTGCGCACACCGCTGAAAAACAAGCCGAAGTTAACGTCACGCACAAGGATATGGCAAACGCCATTCGCGCCCTTTCCATGGATGCGGTCCAGAAAGCCAACTCCGGACACCCGGGCATGCCAATGGGCATGGCGGATATCGCAACGGTTTTATTTTCCAAATTTTTGAAATTTGATCCCAGCGCCCCGAAATGGGCGGACCGCGACCGTTTTATATTGTCCAACGGCCATGGTTCGATGTTGCTTTATGCGCTGAACTACCTCACGGGCTATGAAAACATTACATTGGACGAAATTAAAAATTTCCGCCAATTACACAGCAAAACACCCGGACATCCGGAATACGATCTGGAAAGCGGCATTGAAACAACCACCGGCCCGCTGGGTCAGGGCCTGGCAAACGGTGTCGGCATGGCATTGGCCGAACAGCTGTTATGCGCGCGCTTTAGCGCTGATTTGGTTGATCACTATACTTACGTCTTCGTTGGTGACGGCTGCTTGATGGAAGGTATCAGCCACGAGGCCTGTTCTCTGGCCGGTCATCTGAAACTTGGCAAGTTGATCGTTCTTTACGATGACAACGAAATCTCGATTGACGGCTCCACCGACCTCAGTTTTACCGATGATACGCTAAAACGTTTCGAAGCCTATGGCTGGCATGTTTGCCGCGTTGATGGCCATGACGAGGAAGAATTGACCAATGCAATCGCCAATGCGCAGCTTGAAAAAGACAAACCCAGCCTGATTGCCTGCCGCACGAAAATCGGTTACGGATCCCCGGCCAAGGAGGGCACTTCCGCATCGCATGGCTCCCCACTGGGCGATGATGAAATTCAAGCGACACGTCAAAATATTGGCTGGGATCACCCGGCATTTGAAATTCCGGATGCCGTTTTGAACGAATGGCGCAATATCGGCCAGATGGCCCGCCAACAAAGAAAATCATGGGAGGTTCGCCTTGACAGTGCCGATGATACGATCCGCTCATTATGGCATGAAATGATGGGCCAAAACGTTATGCCGATGATTGAAGATGCGATCAACGCCTTTAAAGAAAAATCATCTTCGGACAAACCAAAGGTTGCAACCCGCAAGGCTTCGGGACAAGTACTAGAAGAAATCGTACCGCATGTTCCACAGTTAATTGGCGGATCTGCGGATTTGACCGGCTCTAACCTAACACTGGTCGAAAACATGGGTGGCGTATCTGCGGAAAACTTTGATGGCCGCTATATCTATTACGGCGTACGCGAACATGCAATGGCCGCTATGATGAATGGTATGGCACTGCATCACGGAATTATCCCCTATGGCGGGACATTCCTCAGCTTTACAGATTATTGCCGTCCATCCATCCGCCTGTCGGCCCTGATGAAACAACGCGTTATTTATGTCATGACGCACGATTCCATCGGTTTGGGCGAGGATGGCCCAACCCACCAGCCGGTTGAACATCTGGCAGCCCTGCGCGCCATTCCGAACCTGAATGTTTATCGTCCGTGCGATGTTGTGGAAACGGCAGAATGCTGGGCAATGTCTTTACAAACGCGTGAAACGCCAAGCATATTGGCACTGACCCGTCAGGGATTGCCCACGGTGCGCACAAAGCATACTGAGGAAAACCTGTGTGCGAAAGGCGC
>CAXGXG010000320.1:0-2279 GCA_964013525.1 uncultured Alphaproteobacteria bacterium
AAAACGCGGCGCTTTCTGCCGTTGTTCCTGACCCAATACCTGGGTGCGTTTAATGATAACATCTTTAAAAGCGCGCTTGTGATCCTGATCACCTATGCCACAGCCGAAGAGTTAGGCGCAGATCCTGCGCTTTTGGTGACGGCGGCTGCGGGGATTTTCATTTTACCGTTCTTTTTGTTTTCTGCGATTGCCGGACAAATTGCTGATAAGTATTCGAAACCCGCGCTTATCAGAAAGCTGAAGATGACAGAGTTTTTGGTTATGGCTTTGGCGGCGGCAGGCTTTGCCTGGGGGAATATCTATTTCTTGATGTTTGTTTTGTTCATGATGGGCACGCAATCCAGTTTTTTCGGGCCATTGAAATACAGTATTTTGCCGGACTTGATTGAAAACAAAAACCTGATTTCAGCTAATGCGCTGGTAGAGGCTGCAACATTTGTCGCCATTTTGCTGGGTACAATCATCGGCGGTGTTTTTATTTTAAAAGCCAGCGGTGTCCTGATTATTTCAGTCCTTGTCATGGTGGTGGCCATACTTGGGTGGTTATCCAGCCGGTATATCCCTGATTATAATATTGCCCATCCCAACCACCGCGTTTCTTTTAACTTTTCATCCGCAACATGGCGGCTGCTGCGTCAGGTTCGACCCCAAACACAAGTGTTTAATGCCATTTTGGGCATTTCATGGTTTTGGTTGGTCGGCTTTATCTTTTTGGCGCATCTGCCGCTGTATGGTCAATCAATCCTTCAGGCGAACGAGGATGTTGTTACCTTGTTTCTGACGACTTTTTCGGTTGGTATCGGTGCAGGATCGCTGCTGTGTAATAAATTAATGAAAAGCAAAATCCACAGCCGCTATGTTCCATGGGGTGCGTTGGGCATGGGGCTTTCTATCCTGTTCTTCTGGATGCTAAGCCCTATGGGGCTGGAAGGCGATACTCTTTACGGTATCGATGACTTCTTTGATATTCCACACGGTCTATACCTTTTGGGTCTGCTGACGCTGGCGGCCGCATTTGGCGGGATTTACGTGGTGCCGCTTTATACCATCCTCCAGACGAAGAGTGATGCGGCCTTTCGCTCGCGAACTATTGCCGCCAATAACATTATCAATGCGTTGTTTATGGTTTTAGCTTCAGTCGCGGCGATTGTCTTGTTGGGGTATTTGCCCGACGTGGCATCTTTGTTCGGCCTGATTGGGGTTGGAAATATCTTGGTTGCCGGTCTGATGTGGTGGAGGCAGACATGAACCTGGCGGCTGCGGCCCGTTCGGTCCTGACGACAAAAGATCCCATTAAGAAAGCTGAAATAACCCATCATTTTTATAAACAGTGGTTTTCGGCAGGTCATCAATCTATAGACCCTGTCGACATGCCGGACCGTCCTGAGCGGCCGGAGCGCCCGTTATTAAAAGATCCGACAGAAATGCCGAAACGTAAAAAAGCAGGCTCAAAACGGGGGCGGGTGGCGCTTCTTCATGCTTTGGCGCATATTGAACTGAATGCGATTGACCTTGCCTGGGATATAATCGGCCGTTTTTCAAACTTTCATAAGCACCAAGGCGGCTTTCAATTGCCGAAAGCCTTTTACGAGGACTGGCTGAATGTCGCAAGGGACGAGGCGAAGCATTTTTTGATGCTGGTCAAGCGTCTTGGAGATTTTGACGCGGCCTATGGTGATCTGCCAGCACACGACGGATTGTGGGAAGCGGCGGACAAAACCAAAGATGATTTTGCAGCACGGCTGGCTGTTGTTCCTATGGTCCTTGAAGCCCGTGGGCTGGATGTCACGCCCGGCATGATCGATATGATGAAAAAACATGGCGATCATGAAACGGCCGATATGCTTCAGATTATCCACGATGATGAGATTACGCATGTCCGTGCGGGCACCGTTTGGTTTGACCAATGGTGTGATTACCACAATTTAGATGGGGAGGCGCACTGGCAGGACCTTGTGCGGCGCTATTTTCGCGGGCCTTTAAAACCTCCATTTAACCATGACAGTCGTAGCGCCGCAGGTATGGTTCCGGACTGGTACGAGCCCTTGGCGCAACAGCTTCAAGAGGGGTGAGAGACAATGACAACGGGTAAAGACAGCCGCAGTGCGGATTGGGATTGGAACGATTATTTTGATAATATCACCGACCCTGCAATGCGCCCAACCGTTGCACATGCGTTAAAGGTACTGGGCGCGGGGCAGGGGCGTAATGCCGTTGATCTGGGCTCCGGCCATGGAAATGATACACGCCACATTTTAGAAAATGGTTTTAATGTGTTG